>NZ_JBVJGZ010000023.1:0-21698 GCF_055587025.1 Streptomyces sp. NPDC048600
GCGACGAGATCGACGCGAAGGTGGAGGAGGCCACCAAGGCCATCGCGCGGATGCTGCGCACCTGACGCGCCGGGCCGTGAGTCCGCGGGGGCGGGGGGGGGGTTTTCGCCCCCCCCCCCCCCTCCCCCCCCTCCCCCCCCCCCCCCCCCCCCCCCCCCCCCCCCCCCCAACCACCCCCCCCCCCCCCCCCCCCCTCCCCCCCCCCCCCCCCCCCCGCCCCCCCCCCCCCCCCCCCCCCCCCCCCCCCACTGCTCTTTTGCCGTTCCGGGCTCCCGGGTAAGGTTAGGTTAGCCTCACCGATCATCGGGACACTCGGTACGTCGGGGTGGCACGATCCATCCGACCCCGGCGGGAGGTGAACCGCGTGTACGTCTGCAGCTGCTTCGGTGTGACAGAGGCGCAGGTCAGGAAGCATGCGGAGGACGGCGCCTGCACGCCGCGGCAGATCGCCTCCGCCTGCAAGGCCGGCACCGACTGCGGTTCCTGTGTCCGTCGCATCCAGGCGCTGCTCGGCCGTGGCGCGTGCCCCCGCCGTGAGCTCGCCGACGAGGGCAAGCCGGTGCTCGCGGGGCTGGACGCCTCGGAACCCGCCCTCGAGGAAGCCGCCTAGTTCCGGCCACACGCCCGGCCTTCCGGCCGCCGGCCCGCCCGCTCCTAGCCCTCCGGCTGCTCGATGAGCTGCGCGAGGTACAGGGCCTCGCCGAGCTTGTCGAGCAGTTCGAGCTGGGTGTCGAGGTAGTCGATGTGGTGCTCCTCGTCCTCCAGGATCGACTCGAAGATGTTCGCCGAGGTGATGTCGCCCTTCTCGCGCATCACCTTGATGCCCCGCTTCAGCCGGTCGATCGCCTCCACCTCGATCTGCCGGTCCGCCTCGAACATCTCCTTGACCGACTGGCCGACCCGGACGTGGAACAGCCGCTGGTAGTTCGGCAGGCCGTCCAGGAACAGGATGCGGTCGGTGAGCACCTCGGCGTGCTTCATCTCGTCGAAGGACTCGTGCCGGGTGTACTTCGCGAGCTTCGTCCAGCCGAAGTTCTCCTGCATCTTCGCGTGCAGGAAGTACTGGTTGATCGCGGTCAGCTCACCGGTCAGCTGCTCGTTGAGGAATTCGAGGACCTCGGCGTCGCCGTTCATCGCAGCGGTTCCTTCCACAGGGGGATCGGGAGGTTGCCGCCGCATGATTGCACCGGCCGAGGAAGATCGTCCAGTAAGTGCGCACTTAGTAAGTAAGGGCATGCTTAGCGGCAGTTGTCCGATTTCGGGCCTGCGTGGTCATGTGCACCGTCCGGGGTCTGTCAGGATGGAGCCATGGGTCATCCGGTGGAGCGCGAATCTGGAGAAGCAGCACCGACCGAGCTTCCGCCGGGCCAGCGACTGCAGCGGGGCTGGCCGGTCACGCACTACGGACCCGTACCCAAGTTCCGCCCCGAGCGCTGGGAGTTCAGGGTCTTCGGGGCCACCGCCGACGGTGAGAAGCACTGCTGGAACCACGAGGAGTTCACGGCCCTGCCGTACACCTCCGTCGTGGCCGATCTGCACTGCGTCACGAAGTTCAGCATGGTCGGCGCGGAGTGGGGCGGCATCCCCGCCCGGACCGTCCTGGAGATCGCGCCGCCCGCCGCCGATGTCACCCATGTGATGGTGTGGGCGGAGTACGGCTTCAGCTCCAATCTGCGGCTGGCGGACTTCGCCTCCGAGCGTGCGATCTTCGCGACCCACAAGGACGGCGAACTCCTCACCGCCGAGCACGGCTTCCCGCTGCGCCTGATCGTCCCGCATCTGTACGCCTGGAAGGGGCCCAAGTGGGTCCGGGGTGTGGAGTACATGACCGCCGACCGCCGCGGCTTCTGGGAGGAGCGCGGCTATCACAACCTCGGCGACCCCTGGAAGGAACAGCGCTACTCCTACCAGGAGGGACCCGGCGACGGTCCCGAGCTGTAAGGCGTCGCCGATACACGCGAGAAGGGGCCCGGGGGTGATTCCCCGGCTCCCTTCTCGTGTCGGCTCCGCAGGTCAGTGGTGGTACTGGTGGACCACCGCGTGGCCCTTGCCGCGGCCGATCATCCACTTGTTGACCGGTGTGGTGATGATGAACGCGGCCACCAGGGCGATGGCCAGCACCCACCAGAACTTCGCGTCGTCGAGATGTGCGTCCATGGCGCCCGGCCACAGGGCGAGCACGCTGTTGTCGATCAGCTCCATCACGGCGATCGAGATCGTGTCGGCGGCCAGCGCGACCTTGATCGCGGCCTTCAGGTCGACCCCCGCCTTCAGTACGCCCCACAGGGTGAGCGAGTAGCCGAAGAGGAACGCCAGGGCGATCGCCAGGGTCATCGTCTGCATGTTTCCCCAGCCCAGCGCGGTGCCGATGATCATGCCCAGCACCTCGCCGATGGCGCACCCGGTGAGGCAGTGCAGGGTCGCCTTCGCGGCCATCGACCAGCTGGCCCCGCCGCCGTGATGGTGGGCGTGGTGGCCGTGGCCGGTGTGGTCGGCGTGATCGGTGTGGTCCTGGTGACCCGTGTGGGCGGTGTGGTCGACATGGGTCGCGTGATCGCCGTGGTGCGCCGGGTGGCTCCCGTGGCCGTGGCCTTCGTGGCTCTGGCCCTCGTGCTGCCGCGCGGTGTGCGTCTCGTGTTCCATGACTGCCCCCATAGCCGGATAACGGTTCCTGCGCTGTTGCAAGAACCGTATACCCCCCGGGGGTATTCCCGCCAGGGGTTATCCGTCGCGAAGCTTCTTCAGTCGCTCCACGTCGCCCGCGTGGCCCTCTTTCCCGCCGGGCGTCTCGATGATCAGCGGCACGCCCTCGGTCGCCGGGTGGGTCATCAGCGCGCGGAAGGGGTCCTCCCCGATGTGCCCGGCGCCGATGTTGGCGTGCCGGTCGCGGTGCGCGCCCACCCCGGCCTCGGAGTCGTTGGCGTGGATCAGCTTCAGCCGGCCCTCCCCGACCGTGTCCACCAGCAGATCCAGGGTCTGGTGCATGCCGCTCGGCCCGGTCAGGTCGTGCCCGGCGGCGAAGACATGGCAGGTGTCCAGGCAGATCCCCAGCTTCGGGTGGGCGTCCAGCGCCTCGAAGTACGGGCCGAAGTCCCAGGTGCGCGAGCAGAGCGAGAAGCCCTGGCCGGCCGTGGACTCCAGCAGCAGGAACGGGTCGTCGTCATGGGTCAGCTCGTCCAGCAGCGGCAGCATCCGCTCGCGCACCTGCCTCAGCGCCACCGCGCGCTCCCGGCCCCCGGTGGCGCTGCCGGTGTGCACGACCACGCCGAGCGCGCCGATCTCCCGGCCCCGCTGCAGCGAGTGCCGCAGCGAGGCGACCGAATGCTCGACGGTCGCCTCGGTGTGGGAGCCGAAGTTGATCAGATACGGGGCGTGCACGTACGCCGGGATCGACTCCTCGGCGCAGGCGGCCCGGAACGCCTCGTCCTCCCTGGGGTTCCCGGCCGGGGTCGCCCAGCCGCGCGGGTTGGCGACGAAGACCTGCACGGTCTCGGCCCTGAGCTCACGGGCGTAGGCCAGGCCCACGGTGCTCAGGCCGCCGGCGACGGGCACATGACTGCCGACGGGGTTGCGGGACGGACCGGGAGCCGGGCCGGAAGGGCGATGGGGCTGCTGCTCACTGCTCACCCGCTCAGGGTGTCATGGCCCCGGGGCCCGCCGGTCAGCCGATGTTGAGCGTGATCGTCGAACCCTTGGGGGCGAGCTCGCCGCCCGGCACCGACTGGCCCTCGACCGAGTCGCCGAACAGGTCCAGCAGCCCGCGGTCCTCCTTGACCTCGAAGCCGGCCCCCTCCAGCTTCTCCCGGGCCTCGTCCACGCTGTCGCCGACCACGTCCGGAACCTCGACCATGACCGGGCCCTTGGACAGGGTCAGCGTCACGGTGTCGCCCTCGGCGGCCTCGCCGCCCGAGTCCGGCGACTGGAGGGCGACCTGGCCCTTCTCGTGCTCGGAGTTGATCTGCGCGGAGGCCACCTCGACCTTCAGGCCCGCCTCCAGCAGCTCCGCGCGGGCGTCGGCCAGGTCCTCGCCGACCACGTCCGGGACGTCGACCGGGCTGCCCTTGCTGACGACGATCGCGATCGCCGTCCCCGCGCGCAGTTCGACGCCGCCCTCCGGGTCGGTGCGGAGCACCTCGCCCCTGGGCACCTCGTCGCTGAACTCGCGCGTGACCATGCCGGGTTCGAGGCCCTCGTTCTTCAGGGTCCGCTTGGCGTCGGCCACCTTCTCGCCGCGCAGCGCGGGCACCCGCACGGTCTCGGGGCCCCGGGAGACGGTGAGCGTCACCGAGTCGTTGTCCCGGATACGGGCGCCCGGCGCCGGGTCCGTGCTGATCACCAGGCCGCGCCGGACGGTGTCGCTGTAGGCCTGCTTGACCTCGCCCACCTCGAGCCCCGCGTCGGACAGCCGAGCCCGGGCCTGCTCCTCGGTCTTCGCCAGCACCGGCGGGACCTGGGTGAACTGGCCGGAGTTGATGTACCAGACGCCCGCGACCAGGCCCAGCACCACCAGCAGGGCCGCGACGAGGGAGACCAGTCCGCGCCGGGGCAGCGGGCGGCGGCGCGGCGGCAGCGGGGCGGGACTGGCCAGTCGGCTGGTGTGGTGCCGCTCCTCCTCGTTCACCGGCAGCGGGCGGGGGACCGTCAGCGAGCGCGGGATCACGCTCGTGCGGTCCTCCGCGTTCCCGTGCTCCGTGCTGAGCGCCTGCGGCGGCACCGCGTCCAGCTGCTCGTCGCTCAGCGCGGCCCGCGCCTCGCGCAGCCGCGCCAGCAGCGCCACCGCGTCGTACGGCCGGATCCCCGGGGTCCGCGCGGTCGCCGCGGCGACCAGCTCGTCCAGCTCGTACGCCAGCCCCGGCACGGACGCGGACGGCGGCGGAACGTCCTCGTGGACATGCTTGTAGAGGATCTGCGCGGGGGAGTCGCCGTGGTGCGGCTTGCCGCCGGTGAGCATCTCGTAGAGCATCACCCCGCACGCGTACACGTCCACTCGTGGGTCGGCGGTGCCGTGCTCGATCTGCTCGGGCGCGAGATACGCGACGGTCCCGAGGACCGTCCCGGTGGTGCTGGTGACGGTGTCCACCGACCGTACGAGCCCGAAGTCGGCGACCTTGACCCGGCCGTCGTCCCCTATGAGCACGTTCTCCGGCTTCATGTCCCGGTGCACGAAGCCGGCCCGGTGCGCGCCCCCCAGCGCGGCCAGCATCGGCTCCAGGATGTCCAGCGCGGCCCGCGGCTGGAGCGCGCCGCGCTCGCGCAGCACGTCCCGCAGGGTGCAGCCCGCGATGTACTCCATCGCGAGATACACGTACGACCCGTCGGCGCCCTGGTCGAACACTTGTACGACGTTGGGGTGTGCGAGCCGGGCCACGGACTTCGCCTCGCGGATGAACCGCTCCACGAACGACCCGTCCGCCGCCAGCGTCGGGTGCATCACCTTCAGCGCGAGCACGCGGTCGAGGCGGGTGTCCACGGCCCGGTAGACCGTGGCCATCCCGCCGACCGCGATCCGCGCCTCGACGCGATAACGCCCGTCGAGCACCTGCCCGACCAGAGGGTCCTGAAGGGTCGTGTCCACGCAGCGAGTCTACGAGCCACCACCGACACCCCCACCGCCCGCACGAGATAGCACCAAGACTGCAGCCGACCTGTGACCCACCGCCGTGCCCGCCCGTTCCGCAAGGGCGGAACGGGTGGGCACGGCCACCAACGCCCAGGACCTGCAGACCGACCGTCAGACGGCGACCCTCGGTAGGCGACAGCCAGAAGAGGCGCCCCTCAGAAAGCAGGCCGCTCAGGATCGAACCGCGCCAAGCCCTCCGCAGGAGAAGACGCCTCGGCGAAGTGCCGCTTGGGAATGCGCCCCGCCCGCAGGGCGAACCGCCCCGCCTCCACCCCCGCCTTCATCGCGGCAGCCATCAGCACAGGCTCCTGCGCCCGGGTCACCGCGGACGCCAGCATCACCCCCGCACACCCCAGCTCCATCGCCAGCGCCACGTCCGACGCCGTACCGGCACCCGCGTCCAGGATCACCGGCACGCGCGCGTGCTCCACGATCAGCTGGAAGTTGTGCGGGTTCCGGATACCCAGCCCCGACCCGATCGGCGACCCGAGCGGCATGACCGCCGCACAGCCCACGTCCTCCAGCTTCCGCGCGAGAACGGGGTCGTCGTTGGTGTACGGCAGCACGGTGAAACCGTCCTCCACCAGCGTCTCCGCGGCGTCCAGCAGCTCGACCGGGTCCGGCAGCAGCGTGCGCTCGTCGGCGATGACCTCCAGCTTGACCAGGTCCGTGCCGAGCGCCTCCCGGGCCAGCCGTGCGGTCAGCACCGCCTCGCCCGCGGTGAAGCAGCCCGCCGTGTTCGGCAGCACCCGGATGCCCAGCCGCTGCAGCACCGACAGCACCGAGCCCTGCACCGACGGGTCGACCCGGCGCATCGCCACGGTCGTCAGCTCCGTCCCGGATGCCAGCAGCGCCCGCTCCAGCACCTCCAGGCTCGGCGCGCCCCCGGTCCCCATGATCAGCCGGGAGCCGTACGTCGTACCGCCGAGGACGAAAGGATCGTCGGCCATGGTCAGCCTCCCTGTACGGCGGTGAGGACCTCGACACGGTCGCCCTCGGCGAGTGCGGTGGCGGACCACTGCGCGCGCGGGACGACGGTCTCGTTGAGGGCGGCGGCCACTCCGGAGGGGGCCGCGGTGAGGGATGTCACGAGCGTGTCGAGAGCCGTGCCCGGCTCGATCCGCCTGGGCTCGCCGTTGACCGAGATGTTCATACCGGCTGCTCCGAGAGTGCGAATCGCTTCGGGGTGAACGGGCGTGCCTCGTCCGGCAGTTCACCGGTGGCAAGGGCATGCGCCAGGGCGTCCCCGGTGACGGGCGTGAGGAGGACGCCGTTGCGGTAGTGGCCGGTGGCCAGCAGCAGGCCGTCCAGCCCGGTCGGGCCGAGCAGCGGCGCGTTGTCGGGGGAGCCGGGGCGCAGCCCGGCACGGGTCTCCGTCAGCGGCAGCTCGGTGATGCCGGGGACCAGTTCGTGGGCGTCGCGCAGCAGCTCGTACACGCCGCCCGCGGTGACGGTGGTGTCCCAGCCCAGCTCCTCGCTGGTGGCGCCGACGACCAGTTCGCCGTTCTCGCGAGGGACGAGGTAGACGTGGCTGCCGCGCACCACCGCGCGGACCGTCCGGTTGAGGAAGGGCGCGTACCGCTTCGGCACGGTCAGCCGCAGCACCTGCCCCTTCACCGGCCGTACCGGCGGCAGCAGATCGTCGGGCACCCCCGCCAGCTGTCCGCTGCGGCTGCCCGCGGCGAGCACGACCTGTCCGGCGCCCAGCAGGACACCCGAGCGCGTGAGAACGCCGGCCGCGCGCCCGCGCTCCACCACGAGCCGCTCGGCCCACTCCCGGTCGAAGCGCACCCCGGCCCGCTCGCAGGCCGTCACCAGCGCCGCGGCCAGCCGCCGCGGGTCGATCTGGTGGTCCCCGTCGACCCGCAGTCCGCCGCGCACCCCCGGCGCCAGCATCGGCTCCAGGCGCCGGCACTCGCGCCCCGACAGCCACTGCGAGTCCAGCCCCGACTGCTGCTGGAGGGCGTGCAGTTCACGCAGATGGGCCCGGTCGTCGGCGTCCAGCGCCACGGCCAGCGTGCCGCACTGCCGGTAGCCGAGGTCGTGCCCGGTGAGGTCGGTGAGCTCGGCGGCGAACTCCGGATAGCGGCGCGCCGAGGCGAGGTTGAGGCCGAGCAGGGTCTGCTCGCCGTAGTGCAGTTCGGTGACGGCGGCCAGCATCCCGGCCGCCACCTGCGCGGCTCCGCCGCCGGGCCCGGGGTCCACGACGGCCGTGGCGAAACCGCGCTGCGCGGCCCGCCAGGCCGTGACCAGACCGATGATGCCGCCCCCGACCACGAGGACGTCTGACGTACGCGACATGGGCGTCCAGCCCCTCCCTTCGCCGGCATGACCCGGATCAGGTTCGTACGGTCGGAGGCCGCCCGCCTCCCTCTCAGCCCGGTGCGCCGGGCTCCCGCGAGTGCTTTACGTTGGGCCCACCCTAGCTGTTGGTCCGGCGCGTCTGTAAGGGAGCCTTCGCCCATGCCCGGTTCGCTCGACGGTCTGATACTCGCCCCGGTCTCCGACCAGGCACCGGGACAGGTCGGGACCCGCACCCGGTTCACGTACCACGAGAAGGACGGGGAGATCTGGGCCGAGTACGCCGGGGGCGATGTCATGCGCGGGCATCTCGTGGGTACCCGGGAGGGGGACCGGCTCGACTTCCGGTACGTCCAGCTCGGTCGGGACGGCACCACCGCGTCCGGGCACTGCGTGTCGCTGGTGGTGGAACTGCCCGACGGGCGGATCAGGCTGGAGGAGACCTGGGAGTGGGAGTCGCGTCCGGGCAGCGGTACGAGCGTTGTGGAGCAGGTCACGGAACACGGCCCCTGACTGACAAATTGTCAGTTGTCTATGGTGATCAGGTGAGCGAGCAGACGCAGGAAAGAGGAGTGTCCGCGGGGCGGCGGGTCGTCGTCGTGGGCGCGGGGATGGCCGGTGTGCAGACCGCGGTCGCGCTGCGCGAGCAGGGCCACCCCGGCGCGGTCGTGCTGATCGGCGCCGAGCCCCATCAGCCCTACGACCGGCCGCCGCTGTCCAAGGCCGTGCTGCTCGGCACGGCCGAGGGCTCCGCGTTCGACGTCGACTTCGAGGCCCTCGACATCGAGCTGCACCTCGGCCGCGAGGTCCTCGGGGTGCGCCCGGACGACCACGAGCTGGACACCGCCGAGGGGCCGGTGCCGTACGACGTGCTGGTGCTGGCCACCGGCGCCGAACCGGTCCGGCTGCCCGGCACGGAGGGTGTCAGGGGCGTGCATCTGCTGCGCACCCTGGACGACGCCGAGCGGCTGCGGCCTGTGCTGGCCCGCCAGCACGACATCGTGGTCGTCGGCGCGGGCTGGATCGGCGCCGAGTTCGCCACCGCCGCGCGCGAGGCGGGCTGCGCGGTGACCGTCGTGGAGGCCGCCGACCGGCCGCTGGCCGGGGCCCTGCCCGCCGAGGTCGCCGCCCCGATGACCGCCTGGTACACCGACAGCGGCGCCGAACTGCGCACCCACGCGCGCGTGCGGCACGTCGAGCCCGGCGAGGTCGTCCTCGACGACGGCACCCGGCTGGCCGCCGGAGCGGTCGTAGTCGGCATCGGCGCCCGTCCCGCCACCGCCTGGCTCAAGGGTTCCGGCATCGAGCTGGGCGAGCACGGGGAGGTCGTGGCCGACGCCCATCTGCGCACCTCCGCCCCGGACGTCTACGCCGTCGGCGACTGCGCCTCCTTCCCGTCCGGGCGCTACGGCGAGCGGCTGCTGGTCCACCACTGGGACAACGCCCTCCAGGGCCCGCGCACGGTCGCCGAGAACATCATCGGCGCCCGGACCGGCGAGGCCCCGGCCGTGTACGACCCGGTGCCCTACTTCTGGTCCGAGCAGTTCGGCCGCTTCGTCCAGTTCGCCGGCCACCACTCCGCCGCCGACACCCTCCTGTGGCGCGGCGACCCCTCCGGTCCCGCCTGGTCCGTCTGCTGGCTCCGCGACAACCGCCTCACCGCCCTCCTGGCGGTGGGCCGCCCCCGAGACCTGGCCCAGGCCCGCAAACTGATCGAAGCCGGCACCCGAATGACCCCGTCCCTCCTGAAAGACCCCTCCCGCCCCCTAAAGGCAGCAACGGCCCCCTAGCACTCCAAAGGGGCGCGGGGCTGTGACATCTGCGGCTCCGCCGCGCGGGCGCGACAAGCCACAACGAACCCGCGCTCAAGAACCGACCCCGAAAAGGGGCGCGGGGCTGTGACATCTGCGGCTCCGCCGCGCGGGCGCGACAAGCCACAACGAACCCGCACCCAAGAACCGACCCCGAAAAGGGGCGCGGGGCTGTGACATCTGCGGCTCCGCCGCGCGGGCACGACAAGCCACAACGAACCCGCACCCAGGAACCGACCCCGAATAGGGGCGCGGGGAACTGCGCAAAAGCACCACCGCCCCCCACTCCCCGACCGACACTCACTCCTACGCCCCATCGCCGCCCCACCAGCGGAGCGCCTACGCTGGGAGGCGTGACCGAGATTGACACCAAGACCGACGCTCTCGTCCCCGCCTGGCTCACCCTCCCCGACATCGCCGAAATGCTCGACATCGAGGTGACGCGCGTGCGGCAGCTGGTCAAGGAGGGCCAGCTCATCGCCGTACGCCGAGGTGAGAACCGGGCCCTGCACGTCCCCGCCGCGTTCATCGACGGGGACAAGGTCGTCAAGGGCCTCACCGGCACCCTGACGCTCCTGCGGGACGACGGCTTCACCGACGAAGAGATGCTGGAGTGGCTGTTCACGCCCGACGACAGCCTGCCCGGCACCCCCGCCCAGGCACTCAGCGAGAATCGCGGCACGGAGGTGAAGCGCCGCGCCCAGGCGCTCGCCGTCTGACCTGATCAGCACCGGCGTACGGGCCGGGGGTCCGAGCCCCCGGCCCGTACGCATCCGAACGACGGGGGGAACACCCATGCCCGCGACCGCACGCGCCCAGCTCGCCGACGCCCGGCTCTACCTCTGCACGGACGCCCGCAGACGCCAGGGCGACCTGCCCGAATTCCTGGACGCGGTCCTCGAGGGCGGGGTCGACATCGTGCAGCTGCGCGACAAGGGCATGGAGGCCGGCGAGGAGCTGGAGCACCTGAAGGTCTTCGCCGACGCCTGCGCCCGGCACGGCAAGCTCCTCGCGGTCAACGACCGCGCGGACGTCGCGCACGCCGCCGGCGCCGACGTCCTGCACCTCGGCCAGGGCGACCTCCCGGTCCCCGCGGCCCGCGCGATCCTCGGCGAGGACGTCCTGGTGGGCCGCTCCACGCACAGCGAGGCGGAGGCCGCCGCGGCCGCCGTCCAGGAGGGCGTGGACTACTTCTGCACCGGTCCCTGCTGGCCCACCCCCACCAAGCCGGGCCGGCACGCCCCCGGCCTGGACCTCGTGCGCCGCACCGCCGCCCTCGGCACCGACCGCCCCTGGTTCGCCATCGGAGGCATCGACCTCGGCAACCTCGACGAGGTGCTCGACGCGGGTGCCCGCCGAGTGGTGGTCGTCCGGGCGCTGACCGAGGCCGACGACCCGGCGGCGGCCGCCGCGGAGCTCGCGAAGCGGCTACGGGCCGCATAGGCGGCGGCGATCTTCGAGCGTCGCTCCACTGGTCGTATAGCGAGACGGCTACAGGTGCGGATCGGGTCAATTCGGACGACCCCTGTCCACTCCCTGGACAAGAGTCCGGCAATTCGGGCAAATTTCCGGGATGTGGTTGGGGGACCGGCGACCCCTGGCTAACCTGCCGGTATGGCCCTAGGAACCGCATCGACCAGGACCGACCGCGCGCGCACTGTGCGTGACATCCTCGCCACCGGCAAGAAGACGTACTCCTTCGAGTTCTCCGCGCCGAAGACCCCCAAGGGCGAGAAGAACCTGTGGAGCGCGCTCCGCAGGGTCGAGGCGGTCTCTCCCGACTTCGTCTCCGTCACCTACGGCGCCGGCGGCTCGACCCGCGCGGGCACCGTCAAGGAGACCCAGCAGATCGTCGTGGACACGACCCTCACCCCGGTCGCCCACCTCACCGCGGTCAACCACTCCATCGCCGAGCTGCGCAACATCATCGGCCAGTACGCCGACGCCGGCATCCGCAACATGCTCGCCGTGCGCGGCGACCCGCCCGGCGACCCGATGGGCGACTGGGTGCCGCATCCCAAGGGCCTCACCTACGCCGCCGAACTCGTCCGACTCATCAAGGAGTCGGGCGACTTCTGCGTCGGCGTGGCGGCCTTCCCGGAGATGCACCCGCGCTCCGGCGACTGGGACACCGACGTCGAGCACTTCGTGGACAAGTGCCGGGCCGGAGCCGACTACGCCATCACGCAGATGTTCTTCCAGCCGGAGTCGTATCTGCGGCTGCGTGACCGAGTCGACGCCGCGGGCTGCGAGACCCCGGTGATCCCCGAGGTCATGCCCGTGACCAGCGTCCGGATGCTCGAGCGGCTGCCCCAGCTCAGCAACGCGCACATCCCGGACGAGCTGAAAGAGCGGATCCTCACAGCCAAAGACAATCCGACCGCTGTACGCTCCATTGGGATCGAGTTCGCCACGGAGTTCTGTGCACGGCTGCTGGCCGAGGGTGTCCCCGGACTGCACTTCATCACGCTCAACAACTCCACGGCGACTCTGGAAATCTACGAGAACCTGGGCCTGCACCACCCCCCGCAGGCCTAGACCTGCCGCACCGGTTTACGACACACTGCGTAGCGGTCACTGGGAGAGGGGCGTACATGGGCTGGACGGTCCTCTACATCGCGTTCGGCGTGGTCGCGCTGTGGCTGCTCGGCGAAGTGCTGCTGCAGTACAAGGCACGGCTGCGCTGGCGGCTGCTCGCGTTCGCGGGCTTCCTCGGCGTGGTCGCCGGTGTCCTGATCTCCTCGGTCGTGGTCATCGGCCTGGGTGCCTGTGCCTTCGCGGTCGGGCAGGTCTACGTCACGATGTCCTTCCGCCGCGGCTTCCAGGCCGGCTGGGCCTTCAACCGTCCCGGCGCCGACCGGGACGGTGACGACGACTACCAGGACCCGTCCCTGGAGGCCTCCGACCCGGAGGAGGACGACCGCGGCGCGGCCGCCGACTACCGCCGCGCGGACTCCGGCTACGCCCAGGACGACGACTACGACCGCGACGACGTCTTCACGCCGTCCCGCTCGGAGTCCGCGGCCGACGCCACCGGCGACGTCTACCAGCCGCAGCCCCTCCCCGAGGACACCGGCTCCTACGGCGTCTACACCGACGGCTACACCCAGGCCGCCCAGCAGCCCCAGCCCCAGGACCAGTACGCCGCGACCGCCCAGAGCACCGACCAGGGCTACGGCTACGACGCCTACTCCGGCTACGGCCAGCAGCAGTCCTACGGCTACGACACCACGGGCCAGCAGCAGTACGCCGCCTACTCCGACCCGTACATCGGCACCCAGGGCTACGACGGTGCCTCGTACGACACCAGCTACGGCGGCCAGCAGCAGTACGGGCAGCAGGCCTACGGCCAGGACCAGTACGCCACCGGCGGCTACGGCGAGTCGACCCCGGCCGGCGGCGTCTGGGTGCCGCAGCAGCGCACCGACGAGCAGTACGGCACCGACCCCTCCCAGGACCAGGGTTACTACCAGGGCGGCGACGGCCAGTCCCAGGGCACCGGCTACGACGAGCACTACCGCTACTGAGCGCGGCCCCCTCCGGTTCCTGAGGGGGCCTTGCCTCGCACGGCTGCCCGGGCCCGCGCGCCCACCGGCTCACTGAGAGCCGCGGAACTCCGGCCCCTCCACGATCAGACCCGCGACCAGGGCGCCCGACATGCCCGCGTGGGGCAGGCCGCCCCCGGGGTGGGCCCACCCGCCCGCGGCGAAGAGGCCCGGCAGGGCGGTGGAGTTGGCCGGATGCAGCATCCGACCCGCGCCCGCCGCGAGCGAGGGCGCCGGGATCCCGCCGCCTTCCGCGCCGGTCTCGGCCGCGATGTCGGCCGGGGTGCGGACCTCGTGCCACAGCAGCCGGTCACGCAGCCCGGGCAGGGCGCGCCCGGCTGTGGTGATCATGTCCTCGGCGTGCTGTGCGAGGGCCTCCGGCTCCGCCCGGCCCCCGTCCCTCAGGGCGGGAACGGCCGAGGTGAGCACCACCGCCTCATGGCCGGCGTCCGGCACCAGCGCCGGGTCGTCGGGCCGCAGCACGGTGACCGTGGGGTGTGCCACCCTCCCCGAGGGGCCGTGGCCGAAGAGCAGGTCCAGCTCGGCTTCACGGTCCCGCGCATGCACCACCGTCCGGTGAGCCGTCCCCTCCGGGCGCCCTCCGCGCAGCGCCAGCAGCACCGTCAGCCGGCTCGGCGTCCCGCGCCGCGGCGGCACCTCGCCCTCGGCGCGCGTGGCCGTGCCCGGGGTGAGGCGGTCCAGCACCTCGGGGGAGACACCGGCGACCACGAAGTCCGCCTCGGCCACCGTCGCGCCGTCGGCCAGCTCCACGCCCGCGGCGCGGCCGTCCTTCTCCAGGATCCGGGCGACCTCCGCGTCGAAGACGAACTCGACCCGGCGGGCCAGACACCGCTCGTACACCGCGCGGGCCAGCTCTCTCACGCCGCCCCGCACGTACCAGGTGCCGAAGGCGTGCTCCATGTACGGCAGGACCGCCGCGCTCGCGGGCGCCGTGCGCGGGTCCAGGCCGTGGGCGAGGGCGTGGCTCTCCAGCAGGGCGGCCAGCCGGGTGTCGCGCAGCTCCCAGGCGCCGATCTCGGCGAGGGTGGTGGCCCGGCGGGTGCGCAGGACACGCTTGTGCGGGACCGCCGGATAGGGCTCGCGGTCGGCCAGCACCGACCAGTTCGGCCACAGCGGCTCCTCCAGCAGGGGCCGGCGCGAGCGGTCCCAGGCCTCACGGGCCCGGACCAGGAAGTCGCCCCAGCGGGCGCCCGCGCCCTTGCCGAGGGCCTCGTCCAGCGCCGCGACCACACCCGCGCGCGAGGCGTTGGGCAGTGCGGCCTCGGTGCCGTCCGCGAAGACGTGCCGCGCGGACGGGTCGACCTGGACCAGCTCGACGAGGGACTCCAGCTGCTCCTTGCCGGTCTTGATGAACAGGTCGCGGTAGACCGCGGGCAGCGGGAGCAGCCCGGGGCCCGTGTCGAAGCGGAAGCCCTCGCGCTCCAGGCGGCGCACCCCGCCGCCGTAGGTGTCCGTCCGCTCGTACACCGTCACCCGGTGGCCCGCGACGGCCAGCCGGGCGGCTGTCGCCATCGCGCCCATCCCGGCGCCGATCACCGCAATCCGTGCCATGACCGCGACTTTATCGGCCACCGCTGACAATCCGGTCCCGGGGCCGTCCGGGGCCCCGCGCGGGCACTCAGGGGTGAGTATCCGTACCTAGGCACGGAGATGAGTACGCGCGCGGATGAGGCACCACGGGCCGGAACGGGAGAGTGGAGGCACGGAACGGGGCACTGCGCCGGCACCGCCGACACGGGGCGGCGGAACGGCGCGGCCCCCGACCGCTCCTTCCGCCGACCCGTTCGGCGGGAGCGAGGCAGGGGGGAACCCGGGGGACGACCGCACGGGGGACCGTCGGGGGACAAGGGGGAGCACGGGGGAAGTGAGGCGCCGGTCCGGTCCGGCCCGCGGGGGACGCGGCCGAACCGGACCGGCGCTCTCGTGTGCCCGTGCCCGTTCCTGTCGTACGCCGTTCAGCGGCGGCCGCTGACCCGCCCCTGGAGCAGCCGGGACAGGGCCGCGTGGACGTCGTCCAGCGAGCGTTCCGGCTGGAACGACTGCCAGTCCAGGGCGGCCACGAGCACCATGCCCACCAGAGCGGCCGCGGTCAGCTGGATGTCGATCTCCTCGCTGAGCTCGCCGTTCTTCACGCCCGCCCGCAGCACGTCCTCGACGACCGCGACGACCTGCCGGCGCACCACCATCAGCGTGGACTGCCAGGCCCGGTTGGTGCGCCACAGCTCGGCCACGTACAGCTGGGTGAAGGCCGGGTAGCGGGCGATGAAGCCGAGGCCGGCGCGGATCATCGCGTCCAGGGCGTCCACCTGGGAGCCGCCGCCCCGCACCGTCTCCTCGGCCGCCTCCTGGAGGGAGGCGGTCAGCAGTCCCACGCCGTGCCGCAGCAGCTCCTCGAAGAGGACCGACTTGCTGGCGAAGTTGTAGTAGACGGTGCCCTTCGCGACCCCGGCCCGTTCGGCGATCTCGTCCACCGTGGTGGCGGAGAAGCCCTGCTCGGCGATGAGGGTGACCGCGGCCTCGTAGAGCTTCTGCCGGGTGGCCTCGCGGCGGGTGCTGCCGCCCGACGTGGCGCTGCTGCTTTCCATGGTCCCGATTGTCACAGCAACCGGGGCCCCCGACGGCACGGAGGGCGGTGCCTTCGGCGGCTCGACGGAGCGCGGGGTTCTCACAGGCTCAGCTCCGGGTGCAGCCGGTCCAGCGTCCACACCTGCTTGCTCCGGGCCGACAGGGCGGTCAGCGCGAGCGCCCCGGCCGTGAACGCGGCCAGCACCGCGACGGCCTGCCACACCGGGCCCAGCCCGCCGCCGCTGATCAGGCGCCGCAGGGCCTCCACGACGTAGGTCATGGGCAGATAGGGGTGGATCGCGTTGAAGAAGCCCGGACTGGTCTGCACGGGGTAGGTGCCGCCCGCCGAGGTCAGCTGGAGCATCAGCACGGCGAGGACCAGGATGCGCCCGGCCGCACCGAAGCGGGCGTTGAGCCACTGCACGATCGCCGCGAAACAGGCCGTCACCAGGCACAGGAAGGCCACCGTCCCGGCCGCCCGCGCCATCTGGAGGCCGATCGCCCAGTGCAGCACCGCGATCAGGGCGGACGTCTGGAGCGCGCCGATCGCCACGACCGGCAGCCAGCCCGCCAGCGCGATCCGCCAGGCGGAGGCGCCCGCGGCCAGGGCCCGCCGGTTGAGCGGGGAGATCAGCATGTAGGCGACCATCGCGCCGACCCACAGGGACAGCGGGATGAAGTACGGGGCGAAACCGGTGCCGTAGTTGGGCGCCTTGTGCAGGGCCTGGCTGGCGAGCTGGACCGGGTCGGCCATGACCGCGGTGCGCCGGTCGCGCTCCGGCTCGTCGTAGTCGGGGATCTGCTCGGCCCCGTCGTGCAGGCCGTCGGCGAGCTTCCCGGAGCCGTCGACGAGTTTGAACAGGCCGCCGTTCAGGTCGAAGGCGCCCGTCTTGAGCCGGCCGACGCCCTCGTCCAGGTCGACCGCGCCGGTCCTGGCGGTGCCCAGGCCGGAGTGCAGCTTCTTCGCCCCGGCGGCGACCTTGCCGGCGCCCGTGTTCAGCTTGTTGATCTTGGAGACGGCCTCGTCCAGGTCCTCCGACAGATGCGGGGCCCGGTCGGCGAGTGCCTGGGCCTGCTTCTGGAGGGTGGCCAGATGCCGGTCGAGCTCGTCCAGTTCACCCTCGGGGTCGGCGGCCAGGTCCTTGAGGTCCTGGGCGATCCCGGCGACGTCGGCGGCCGCGTCCTTGGCGATCTTCAGATCCGGGCAGGCCGCGTCGGGCCCGGCGGCGGGCACCACGTCGGCGGGGGAGCCGGAGGCCGCGGGGGCGGGCAGCGCCGGCGCGGTGCCGTCCTCGCAGCGGGTGCGGTACACCTCCGCCAGCCGGTCGGACGCATCGCTCGCGTCCCGCGCGGCGGCCGGGGCGCGCTCCTCGAGCTCGTCCAGGTTGTCGCGCACCGCCTTGGCGGCGTCGGCGACGAACTGGGCCGTCTCCCCGATGCTCTTCTCGTTCTCGCGCAGGAACGGGCCGACCTTGTCGGCGAGTCCGTTGACCTTGTCGGCGAGCGCCTGGGTGCCCTCGGCGACGCTCGCGGAGCCGTCCTCCAGGTCGCCCGCGCCCGAGTCGAGCTTCTTGACGCCCTTGGAGAGGTCGCCGCTGCCGCTCTTGGCGTCCTTCAGGCCGTCGGCGAGGTCCTTGGAGCCCTTCTCCGCCTTGTCGATGCCGCCTTTGAGCCGGTCGGCCCCGCTCGCGGCCTTCTCGGTCGCGCCGTGGATGTCGGAGAAGGAGATGAAGATCTTGTCCAGGAAGGACCGCGAGGTCTTCGTCGACGCCGCCGTGCGCACCTCGCTGAAGACCGTCCGGGAGATCTGGCCGACGATGTAGTTGTTCGCGTCGTTGGTGCGCACCTGGAGGGCGCCCGTCTCCGGGGAGTCGCCCGAGCTGGAGGAGATGCGCTCGCTGAAGTCGGCGGGCATGGTCAGCGACAGGTAGTAGGTGCCGTCCTCGACGCCCGCGCGGGCGTCCTCGGCGCTCACCTCCCGCCAGTCGAAGACGTCGCTCTCGCGCAGCTTCTCGGTGATGTCGTCGCCCACGTGGACCTTCCTGCCGTCGGCGGTCGCGCCCCTGTCGTCGTTCACCAGGGCGACCGGGAGGCGGTCCAGGCGGCTGTACGGGTCCCAGAACGACCACAGGTACAGCGCGCCGTAGAGCAGCGGCAGCAGCAGGAGCGCGACCAGGGCGGCCCGGGGGAGCCGGCCCCGGGCGAACCTCCGCAGCTCAAGAGCGGCCAGTTTCGGCGAGCGCATCGGCCGCCTCCTTCTTCGGGTCGTCGGCGTCCGGGCGGGCGGGGTGCGTGTCGTCGTCGGGGTCGGCCGGGGCCGGGGCCGGTGTCGCGTCGGCGTCCGGGTCCGTACCGGCCGTGGCGCTCCGGTCCCCGGCGGGGGCGTCCTCGGGGCTCGCGCCGCGCCGGTCCTCGGTGGTGGCGTCCGTGTCGGCCGCGGCCGACCTCGCGTTTGTGTCCTCGTCGGCCGTGTCCGCCGGGGCGCCCCCCGGAGCCCCGGTGGACACGGCCACCGCCCCCTCGGGGGCCTCGCTGCACACGGCCAGCACGGTCGTGCCGCCCGCGGCCAGCGAGCCGAGCAGGGACCAGACCTCGGCCCGCTCGGAGTCGGAGAGCTTCAGATCGGTGTCGTCGACGCCGAGCAGCCTCGGCCGGCCGATCAGCGCCAGCGCGACGGACAGCCGCAGCGCCTCCAGCCGCTCCAGATCGCGTACGGCTGTCCGTGACCCCTTGGGCAGGGCCGCGAGGTCGAGACCGGCGGCGGCCAGCGCGGTGTCGATCCGCAGCGCCGCCTCGGCCCGGCGCTCCCGGCGGGGCCGCAGCAGCGCGCGGACGGAGGCGGTGAAACGCCGCTGGAGCAGCGCGCGCTCGTGCAGATGCTCGGCGACGGTCAGCGCCGGGTCGAGGTCGGTGACCCCGGGCACGTGCGCCAGGGCGCTGACGCCTCGCACGGCGGCCATCCGCCGGGGCAGGGCCAGGTCGCCCACGGCCGCGGTCCCCCGCGTGGCCTTCATCCGGCCGGTCAGGGCGAGCAACAGACAGGTGCGCCCCGTTCCCGACGGTCCCTCGATCGCGATCAGCGATCCCGGCGGCGCGTCGACCGCGACATCGCGGAACGCCCACCCCCTCGGTCCTTCGAGCCCGAAGTCCCGGGCCGTGACGGCGAGACCGCCGCCGTCGGCTACGGCTTCCCCCATGACCTCCCCCTGCTTCCCCGTTTTTGAACTGACTGGTCAGTCCAAAAACTAGCCCGAACCTCGCCGTGAAGCAAAAGCCGCGGCGCCCCGAGCCCCGGCCGCACGAGGGTTCGAACCTGTGATCGAGGGAAAAGACCAGGTCGGAACGGATTGTCAGTGGCATAGCTCACGATGGGCACATACGGCGGTCCGTATCAGGATCTGCCGTCCACAGACGACAGGAGGTTCGTCATGGCCAGCTACCACGCAGCCGCCGCGCGCCGGCGCAGCGCCACCGGCCCTGCCCCCTCACCGACCGGTCCGGCGAGCGACGTGCACCCCGTCCTGCGCCGGTCCTCGGCCCCTCCCGCCGCCCTCGACCTGCTCGCCCAGGCCCGTGCCGGACTCGACGAGGCCGCCGTCCTGGAAACCCCCAACGAGCGCTACGCCACGGCCCACCTGGCCGCGTTGCGCACCGCCGCAGCCGTGCTCGCCGCGCGGGGCCGGCCCGAACCCACGCCCAGGCGCCGCGCCCGTATCCGGAGCGCCTGGGAAGTGCTCCCCGAGATCGCGCCCGAGCTCAGCGAGTGGAGCGCGCTGTTCGCCTCCGGGGCCCGCCGCCGCGCGCGGGCCGAGGCCGGCATCCAGGGCGCGGCCACCCGTCGGGACGCCGACGACCTGATACGCGACGTGGCCGTGTTCGTCCGCCTCGTCGAGCGCATGCTCCTCCTCCAGCCGGTGCTGCCCCAGCCCCGGCCCGACACCGACGCCGCCGGCCCGCCGACCACCCCTGCCCCCGCCCCGAGAAGTCCACATCACGAGATGCCCGACGCCGGCTGAGCGGACGCCCCGGGCGCGATGACCTGTCAGGACGGTGAAGGCAATAGGGTGGAGACGCCTGATGCCCTCCCCGCCCCGCACCCCGGAGGACGGAGGGGGCGACCGTTCGCTCCGCCGCGCAAGAGGCGGTGCCGCGCCGAGGAGTCAATGCCGTGTCGGACCCGATGCGCCCGCCCGTCACCCACCATCACCCTCATGCGGCGTCGTTGCGCTCCGACCCCCCTCGTCCTCGTGCGTCCCTCCGTACCGCCGTTGTCTGGGAGGTCCTGCGCGACGCCCTGGAGCGACGGGTCAAGGCCACGGGCCGGGAGTCGCTGGACGTCCTCGACACCGGAGGCGGCAGCGGCAACTTCGCGGTGCCCGCGGCCCGGCTCGGCCACCGGGTGACGGTCGTCGACCCCAGCCCCAACGCCCTGTTCGCCCTGGAGCGCCGTGTCGCCGAGGCCGGGGTCGCCGACCGGGTGACGGGGGTGCAGGGCGATGTGCACGGCCTGTTCGACGTGGTCGAGCGCGGCGCGTACGACGCCGTGCTCTGCCACGGTGTGCTGGAGTACGTCGACGACCCCGCCGAGGGGCTGCGCAACGCGGTGGCCGCGCTGCGCTCCGAGGGTGTGGTCAGCGTGCTCGCCGCCGGGCTCGGCGGTGCCGTGCTCGCCCGCGCCCTGGCCGGGCACTTCAAGGAGGCCAAGCAGGCACTGTCGGACCCGGACGGCCGTTGGGGCCAGGGCGACCCGATGCCGCGCCGGTTCACGGCCGAGCAGCTCTCCGCGCTGGTCGAGGGCGCCGGGCTGGAGGTCGGCGCCGTGCACGGCGTACGGGTCTTCGCCGACCTCGTGCCGGGCGTGCTGGTGGACACCGAGCCGGGCGCCCTGGAGGCGCTGCTCAGGCTGGAGGAGGCCGCGGCCGAGGTGCCCGCGTTCCACGCGGTGGCCACCCAGCTCCATGTGCTGGGTGAGCTGCGTGGGGCGGACGGTGCCTGAGTGCCGGCTGTGACGCGGCGCTGATCAGCGGGGTCGTCTCCGCATGGAGTCCGCCACAGGCCCCCCGATCGGATGGTTCGCGCCGTATGATCGAGGGAGACCGCCCCGGCATGACGGGTCGGCCGCCGGGGAATGAACCCTCAGCGGGCCGAGCCGCGCATGGCGGGATCTGGTTGGCCAAATGGCGCAGAGGGGCGGGTTTCACGGGGGCGATTCCCTGCCTATCCTGAAGGGACCCCCCGGGTCGCCCCGGCGACTGCACGATGAGGAGGACTCCGTGCCGCTCTCTGAGCACGAGCAGCGAATGCTTGAGCAGATGGAGCGAGCGCTGTACGCCGAAGACCCCAAGTTCGCGACAGCGCTTGAGGGAAGCGGGCTGCGTACGTACACCCGGCGACGGGTCTACCAGGCGGTCGCGGGCTTCCTCGTAGGTATCGCGCTCCTCATGGCTGGAATGGTCGCCAAGCAGGTGTGGCTCAGCGTGGTGGGCTTCCTCGTCATGCTGGGCTGTGCGGTACTCGCGGTGACCGGCTGGCGCAAGGCGCCCAGGCCTGGCGAACAGCACGCAGCCGGTCAGCACGGCCGCCATCAGGGGCGTCAGCGGCGTTCCATGATGGACCGCATCGAGCAGCGCTGGCAGCGGCGCCGCGACGAGCAGCAGGGCCACTGATCCACATCCTCGCTCCCACGACGTAGACATGGCGTGAGGGGGGGGGGGGGGGGGGGGGGGGGGGGAAGGAGGCGGCGGGGGGGGAGGGGGGGGGCTGCTCACCAGAGCGCTGGCCGCCGGCGTACCGGCACATCGTGTCGCGGAACTGACGGGCGAGGACCTGGCGGTC
>NZ_JBVJGZ010000023.1:21708-141010 GCF_055587025.1 Streptomyces sp. NPDC048600
CTTCTTATTCTTCTCGTTCGCCGGGTGCGAACCCCCCTTCCCCCAGGGGGGTGGGGTGGTGGTGGGGGGGGGGGGGGGGGGGGGGGGCCCCCCCCCCGAGGGCCCCCCCCCCCCCCCCCCATGCCCGCCCTGAGCCGACCCGGCCGGCCTCGCTCGAGCCGAGGCAGCGACGGGCCGGAGCGGCAGTGGCGCGGCACTGGAGCGACGCTGCAGAGCGCGCCCACCGAGCGCCGTAGCCCACCGGCGTGACCGACCTCCATGGACGTCACGCACCCCGCCGACAGCCCGGCCCCGGCACGGAATCTCCGTGCCGGGGCCGCGGTCGTGGCCGCGCCCGGTCAGCCGCCGCGCGGTCCCGACGCCCTGCGCGGCAGCGCGCTCAGGCGGGCCGACAGCCGCTCCTTGGCCGCGGCCCAGCGGTCCGCGAGGTCCCACACCGCCCGGACGGCCGAACGCGGCGCGACCACCGCGCGCACCCGGGTCGCCCGGCTGACCCGCGACCGCAGCGCGCCCCGCACCCGGCGGACGTCGTCGGCGAGCCCGGACACGGCCTGCGGCCGGGGCGCGAACAGCACCTGCTCCACCGCGCGGGCCACCCGCTGCACGGCCTCCGCGGCCGGTTCGTCCAGCTCTCCCAGCCGCACGATCCGCTCGGCCGCTCGCCGGGGGGTGAGCGCCTCGTCCGGCGGGATGCCGTAGTCCCAGGCGGTGTCCGTGAGCTCGCGCCACACGGCGAGGACATGCCCGGCGGCCGCCTCCGCCGCGAGCTGCCCGGGCAGCTCACCGGGTGCGAGCACGGTCGCCTCGACCCCGTCGGCGCGCGCGGCCCCGGCCGACGGGCCGTGCCGTGCGGACCCCAGCCGCACCGACCGCCGCCTGAGCCGGTACAGCATCGGCGTCAGCGGCAGGGCGATCAGGGCCAGACCCAGCAGCGCCCAGGTGGTGAGGCGGTACCAGGACGGCCCGTCGTCCCCGGTCGAGCCGGTGTCCAGCGGCAGGGTGCCCGCGCAGGCCTGCAGCCGCCTGTCCTCGGCCGAGCAGCTGCTGTCGTCCGAGGGCTCCGCGGACGGTGCCGCCTCGGACGGCCGGGCGTTCTCCGGCAGCTCGGGATCACTGCTGCCCGAGGACTCGGGGAGGGTGTAGGGCGGGGTGACGCCGCGGGTCGGCGTCGGCTCGAAGCGGGTCCAGCCGGCGCCCTCGAAGTACAGCTCCGGCCAGGCGTGCGCGTCGCGCAGGCCCACCGACACCGTGCCGTCGGCCTGCGGCGAGCCCGGCCCGAAGCCGACCGCGACACGGGCCGGGATGCCCAGCGAGCGGGCCATGGTCGCCATCGCGAAGGAGAAGTGGACGCAGAAGCCGCGCTTGTCCCGGAGGAACCGGGCGATGGCCTCGCGGTCGTCGCCGACCTTCACCTCGGTGTCGTACTGGAAACCGCCGGTCAGCGCGAAGTGCTCCTGGAGCGCGACGGCCTGCTCGTAGGGGTTGGACGCGTCCGCGGTGATCTCGCGGGCCGTGCGGGCCACCACCGAGGGCACCGAGTCCGGCACCTCCGTGTACTGGCGCTGGATCGCGGCGGGCGCCTGCGGGGCACCGGCGAGCTGGCGGGCCGTCGGCCGGACCTCCAGGCTCGTCACCTCGTAGGTCTTGCCCCGGGTGTTCTCGCCCCGGTCGCCGGTCACCGTCATGCCGACCGGCTCGTACCGCCAGCGGCCGCCGATCTCCACCCCGCTCGGCGGGTACGGCATCGGCAGCCAGTCCTGGGAGTACCAGTCGGCGGCGGCGATCCGAGTGCGCACCTCGGAGCGCGGGACGTCGGGGCCGAGGCCGGCCGGCGTCGGGAACTTCTCGGGGATGTCGACGGTGTTGCGCCGGGCCGGGCGCCAGGTGGTGCCGTCGAACTCGTCCAGGGACGTGATCCGCAGATACGGGTTGGACACGTTCTCGGAGTCGGAGCGCATCACCAGGACCGTGCGGTCCTCGTCCACGTTCAGGCTGTCGCGCAGCGACACCAGCAGGTTCACCGAGGACGGGGGCCCGTCGCCCCCGCTGCCGGGCCCGACGCCCGAACCCGTGCCGTCCAGCAGTCCGCCGTTCATCGCGGGCAGGGCCAGCGGCACCACCAGGGCCATGCCGAGCGCCACCACGCCGATCCGCCGACCGGTGCGCACCGGGGCCACCGCCCCGCCGGGGGCCGAGAGGGCGCCCGGGGTGCGCGGGCCGCCGGCGAAGACCCGGCCCCACTGGGAGAGCCGTTCGCGGCCCTCGGCCAGCAGCAGCATCAGATAGCCGCTCGCGGCGAGCAGGAACCACACCCAGCCGCCCGCGCCGTCCGCCAGCCCGGCCGCGATCGAGTACAGGGCGAGCAGCGGCAGCCCGGCCGGGGCCGCGCTGCGGTAGGTCACCGCCAGCGCGTCCACCATCAGCCCGATCAGCAGCACCCCGCCGACCGTCATCAGCTGGATGCCGTCGGACATCGGCGCCGGGATCGCGTACCGCTCGACGTCCCGCGCGCCCTGGTCCAGCAGGTCCGCGAAGCGCTGGACGGCCTCCGGGCCCGGTATCAGCCCGAGGAAGGCCTGCGAGCGGGCGAAGGACAGGGTGAGCAGCACCAGCGAGACCAGCGCCTGCACGGCCACGGTCAGCGAGCGCGCCAGCGGCACCCGCCGGGCCGCCGCCCCGACACCGGTCTGGACGGCCAGCAGCAGCGCGGCGTGCATCAGCCAGGCGGGCGTCTCGACCAGCGGCAGCAGGGCGCAGGACGTCAGCAGGGTGGCCGCGAGCGCGCACAGCGCCATCCGGGCCCTTCCGCTCATCGGCTCCCCTCCCCGGCCGTCGTGCCGCCCGGCGCGACCAGGCCCGAGCGCTCCCGGTCCGCCTGCCGCCACAGGTCGCCCAGCCCGGCCCCGCGCGGCACACCCAGTGCCGTCCAGCCGGCCTCGCGCAGCATGCGCAGCCGCTCCTCGCTCCGATCGCCCGCGCCCGCCACGTCGTACGGCTCACGGGTCCAGGTGTCGCTGTCCAGCACGAAGGCGAGCGCGCCGCCGCTGCGCCGGCTCATCTTGGCGGCGATCGTGGCCTGCTCCTCGTCGAGGTCGCCGAAGAAGGCGACCAGCAGCCCCTCGTTCCCGCCGCGCAGTACGTCGTAGGCGTGGGAGAGGCCGGTGCCGTCGGAGTGGTCGATCACCGCGAGGGTGTCCATCATCAGCCCGGCCGCGTCCGCGGACTCCTGGCTGGCGCCCGCGAACCCGTCGGCGCCCTCGCCGGGCACCGAGCTGCCGGTGTCCGTCAGCAGCCGGACCGAGAAGCCCCGCTCCAGCATGTGGACCAGGACCGAGGCGGTGCCCGCCACGGCCCACTCGAAGGCGGAGTCCGGGCCCGCGCCCCGGTAGGCGAGGCCTCGCGTGTCCAGGAGCACCGTGCAGCGGGAGCGCTGCGGCTGCTCCTCGCGGCGCACCATCAGCTCGCCGTAGCGGGCGGTGGAGCGCCAGTGGACGCGGCGCAGGTCGTCGCCGTAGCGGTAGCCGCGCGGGATGACGTCGTCCTCGCCGGCCAGGGCCAGCGAGCGCTGCCGCCCGTCCCCGTACCCGGTCGCCTCGCCGGCCAGCCGAACCGGCGGCAGCGGCTCCACCCGCGGGATGACCGTGAGCGTGTCGTACGTCGAGAAGGACCGGGTCAGTTCGCACATCCCGAACGGGTCGGTCAGGCGCAGCTGGAGCGGGCCCAGCGGGTAGCGGCCGCGCAGGTCGGAGCGGACCCGGTAGGACACCTCTCGGCGGCCGCCGGCCTCCACCCGGTCCAGCACGAAGCGCGGCCGCGGACCGAGCACGTAGGGCACCCGGTCCTGGAGCATCAGCAGTCCGGTGGGCAGCCGGGAGACGTTGTCCATGCGCAGGTGCACACGCGCCTCGGAGCCCGCGGGCACGCGCGCGGGGGAGAGACGGCGGCTGCCCGCCACCCGGTAGCGGGTGCGGTAGAGCACGGTCGCGCACACCAGCGGCAGCACGGCGAGCAGCAGGCCGACGCGCAGCAGGTCGCTCTGGCCGAGGACGTAGGCGCACACGGCGGCGGCGATCCCGGCGGCCAGGAAGGAGCGTCCGCGCGTGGTCAGGCCGGCCAGCGCGGTGCGCACCGGGCCCTTGCCGCCCGCCTCCGTCTCCGACCGGTCGGTCGCCCTCGTCGCCGGGTCGCTCATCACAGCCTCCGCGGCGGCTGCTGGCCGAAGCCCTGCGTGCCGCGGCCCATGCCGAACGCGTTCTGCTGGGTTCCGGCGGGCACCGGGGTGCGCTGGATGATCTCCTGGACGACCTGCTCGGAGGTGCGGCGGTTGAGCTGGGCCTGCGCGGTGGGCAGCAGCCGGTGCGCCAGCACGGCGACGGCGAGGGCCTGGATGTCGTCCGGCAGCGCATACTCGCGGCCGCTCAGGGCGGCGGAGGCCTTGGCCGCGCGCAGCAGATGCAGGGTGGCGCGCGGGGAGGCGCCGAGTCTGAGGTCGGGGTGGGTGCGGGTGGCGGCGACCAGGTCGACGGCGTAGCGCCGGACGGTGTCGGCGACGTGCACCCCGCGCACGGCCTCGACCAGCTTCACGATCTCGTGCGCGTGGGCCACCGGCTGGAGGTCGTCCAGCGGGCTGACCCCGCCGTGCACGTCGAGCATCTGGAGCTCGGCCTCGGCGCTGGGGTAGCCGATGGACACCCGGGCCATGAAGCGGTCGCGCTGGGCCTCGGGCAGCGGGTAGGTGCCCTCCATCTCGACCGGGTTCTGGGTGGCCACCACCATGAACGGACTGGGCAGCTCGTAGGTCTGCCCGTCGATGGTGACCTGGCGCTCCTCCATGGACTCCAGCAGCGCGGACTGGGTCTTGGGCGAGGCGCGGTTGATCTCGTCGCCGATCACGATCTGGGCGAAGATCGCGCCCGGCTTGAACTCGAAGTCACGGCGCTGCTGGTCCCAGATGGACACACCGGTGATGTCCGAGGGCAGCAGGTCGGGCGTGAACTGGATGCGCCGCACCGAGCAGTCGATGGATCTGGCCAGGGCCTTGGCGAGCATGGTCTTGCCGACGCCCGGGACGTCCTCGATCAGCAGGTGCCCCTCGGCCAGGAGCACGGTCAGGGACAGCCGGACGACCTCGGGCTTGCCCTCGATCACCGCTTCCACCGAGCTGCGTACCCGATCGACGGTGGCGGTCAGATCAGTGAGGCTCGCTCGATCGTCATAGGTCGTCACCCGGCCCTCCTCGGCCCGTTCACTTGTTGCCGGGCCGACGCTCCGTGACGCGAATCCGGCCCACCCCGAAATACGGGCAGCACGCGAGAAAGGTTCCGCGTGTCGCCACAACCGCATTCTTGTTGCCGTTACCGGTTCGTGTCACTCGACTGTGGACAACTGGCTGCGATATGTCGGGTCTTAGGACCTTTTGTGCTCGGGAGAACCTGGAATTCGCGAAGAACGAGCCTCGCCGACCAGCGCCGTCGTGCGGATCGGGCCGCCCCGGAAGGGCGGCCCGGGGGACGGCTCCCGGTCACTCGGCGGGGTCGATCTCCCGCAGCAGACCCGTCTTCACGTCGAAGACGAAGCCGCGCACATCGTCGGTGTGCACCAGGAACGGCGAGGTGCGCACGCGCTGCATGGACTGCCGGACGTCCTGGTCGACGTCCCGGAAGGCCTCCACGGCCCAGGCCGGACGCTGGCCGACCTCCATCTCCAGGTCGTGGCGGAACTCCTCGGTGAGGGTCTCCAGACCGCAGCCCGTGTGGTGGATGAGGACCACGCTGCGGGTGCCGAGCGCGCGCTGGCTGATGGTGAGGGAGCGGATGACGTCGTCGGTGACGACACCGCCGGCGTTGCGGACGGTGTGGCAGTCGCCGAGTTCCAGGCCCAGCGCGGCGTGCAGGTCCAGACGGGCGTCCATACAGGCCACGACGGCGACCTTCAGGACGGGACGGGCGTCCATCCCGGGGTCGGTGAAGGCGGCGGCGTACTGCTCGTTCGCCGAGACCAGTCGGTCGGTGACCGTGTCGACGTGGGCTATCGAGCCCTCGGAGCCGGTGGGAATCGATGCAGAAGTCGTCATGGTTATGACGGTACTGGTCACCACCGGGGCAGGCCCGTTGTGAGAGGGGACAAAGAACGCCATTGAGTTCTTGTTGTGAGGCACTGCACAACAGGTGCGCGTGACCGGCGTCACCGGGCCCCGCCGCCACGCGCGGGCCGGTTGATTGACCGCAAGACAGGGTGGACTAAAGTGACGCGAAGCGGGAGGCCAGGCTCTGCCCGCCTCCCATACTTCCCCACGAGGGCGGGGACCCGGCGGTGCGTACGGCCCCCGCCGGACCTGAGAGGGCCCCCTTGAGCAACAGTCGACATGTCCCGGTGATGCTCCAGCGGTGCCTGGACCTGTTGGCCCCCGCCCTGCGGCAGCCCGGCGCGGTCGTCGTCGACTGCACCCTCGGTCTCGGCGGCCACAGCGAAGCCCTTCTGACCCAGTTCCCCGAAGCCCGGCTCGTCGCCCTCGACCGCGACAGGGAAGCCCTCCGGCTGTCCGGCGAACGCCTCGCCCCGTTCGGCGAGCGCGCCACCCTCGTGCACGCGGTCTACGACGAACTCCCCGAGGTGCTGGAGCGGCTGGGCGTCCCGCGCGTCCAGGGCGTCCTGTTCGACCTCGGCGTCTCCTCCATGCAGCTCGACGAGGCCGACCGCGGCTTCGCGTACGCCCAGGACGCCCCCCTGGACATGCGCATGGACCAGACGACCGGGATCAGCGCGGCCGAGGTCCTCAACACCTACCCGCCCGGCGAACTGGTGCGCATCCTGCGCGCGTACGGCGAGGAGAAGCAGGCCAAGCGGATCGTGGCGGCCGTCGTGCGCGAGCGCGAGAAGGAGCCCTTCGGCAACAGCGCCCGGCTGGTGGAGCTGATCCGCGACTCCCTCCCGCAGGCCGCCAAGCGCACCGGCGGCAACCCCGCCAAGCGGACCTTCCAGGCGCTGCGCATCGAGGTCAACGGCGAGCTGTCCGTGCTGGAGCGGGCGATCCCGGCCGCGGTGCAGTCCCTCGCGGTGGGCGGACGGATCGCCGTGCTGTCGTACCACTCGCTGGAGGACCGCCTGGTCAAGCAGGTCCTCGCGGGCGGTGCCGCCTCCACCGCCCCGCCCGGGCTGCCCGTGGTGCCCGAGCAGTACCAGCCCCGGCTCAAGCTGCTCACACGCGGTGCCGAACTTCCCACCGAGGAAGAGATCGCCGAGAACAAGCGAGCGGCACCGGCGCGTCTGCGCGGTGCCGAGCGCATCAGGGAGGCCATCGAATGAGGGGCGTGAGCCGGGCGACGGGGCGCAGTCACGGGCCGGAGCACGCGGGGGAGGGCGAGTGAACGGCGGACCCGAACTCAGGGGCCGGGCCGCCCGGCTGGCGCGGCTCTTCCCGGCCGGGCCCGGCCGCGCCGCGCGCACCCCCTTCGTCCTCCTCGTCGTCCTGCTCCTCGGCGGCGGCCTGATCGGCCTGCTGGTGCTGAACTCCGCGCTCAGCGAGGGGTCCTTCCGGCTCGCCGACCTCCAGAGGGCCACCAAGGACCTCACCGACCAGGAGCAGGCCCTCCAGCGCGACATCGACGCCTACTCCGCCCCGGACGCCCTCCAGCGCCGCGCCCGTGAGCTGGGCATGGTCCCCGGCGGCGACCCGGCCTTCCTGGAGCCCGGCGGCAAGGTGCTCGGCGTGCCCTCCCCGGCCGCCGCCCCCGAGCAGGCCGACGCCCGCGGCCCGATCGTCCTGGCCCCCGAGGCCCTCCCCGCGACGGCCGCGACCCCGGCGGCCACCTCCGCGCGGCCCACCGCGCCGGCCACCACCGCCCCGCCCCAGTCCACGCCCATCCCGACCCCCGGCAGGTGACGGAAGTGACCGACAGGGAACCCCCGCGCCGGCGGGTGCCCGGACCCGCGCGGCCCGCCAGGCCCTCGGGGCGCAGGCCCCAGGGCCCCGGCGCGCGGCCCTCCCGGCCCGTCCGCCGCCCGGCGGCACCCAGGCAGGCCGGGCCACGGCCGCTGCGGCTCGGCAGCCCCCGCCCCCGGCTGCGCATGATCGGTCTCGCCCTGACCCTGGTGACGGTCGCCTTCGTCGTACGGCTGCTCCAGGTGCAGGCCGTCGACGCGAGCACCTACGCGGCGAAGGCGGAGGAGAACCGCTACGTCGGCCAGGTGCTGGCCGCCGAGCGCGGTGAGATCACCGACCGCGCCGGGGTCGCCCTGGCCACCAGCGTGGACGCGTACGACATCACGGCCGACCCCACGCTGTTCAGCCGCGAGCAGCTCAAGATCGGCGACGGCCCCGAACAGGCGGCCGCGCTGCTCGCGCCGATCCTCGGCCAGGACCAGGCCGGCCTCGTGAAGCAGCTGCGGCCCGAGGACGACGAGCTCCGCTACGCCCTGCTCGCGCACCGCCAGACCCCGCTGGTCTGGCAGCAGATCAAGGACCTCAAGTCGGCGCTGGCCAAGAAGGCGCAGACCGACCCGGGAACCGTCAACGTGCTGGCCGGCGTCCTCGCCGTCCCCAGCAGCAAGCGGGTGTACCCGAACGGGGACCTCGCCGCCGGGATACTGGGCTGGGTCAACGCCGAGGGCAAGGGCGGTGGCGGCATCGAGCAGCAGCTGGACGAACAGCTCGCCGGCAAGGACGGCAAGATCCGCTACGCCCAGTCCGGCGGCCGCCACGTGCCCACGGCCGGTTCCACCGAGACACCCGCCGTGCCCGGCTCCGACATCGAGCTGACCATCGACCGCGACATCCAGTGGGCCGCGCAGAACGCCATCTCCGAGCAGGTGCGCGAATCCCGCGCCGACCGCGGTTACGTCATCGTCCAGGACACCCGCACCGGCGAGATCCTCGCGATGGCCAACTCGCCCGGCTTCGACCCCAACGACCTCACCAGGGCGAACCCGGCCGCCCTCGCCAACTCCGCCCTCCTGGACGCCTACGAGCCCGGCTCCACCGCCAAGGTCATCTCCATGGCCGCCGTACTGGAGGAGCAGGCCGCGACGCCGGAGACGCATGTCGTGGTGCCCAACCGGCTGCACCGCGGCGACCGTCTCTTCAAGGACGACATCGACCACAAGACCTGGTATCTCACGCTCAACGGCGTGCTCGCCAAGTCCAGCAACATCGGCACCATCCTCGCCACCGGCCAGCTGGGCAGGACCCAGCCCGAGGCGAACCGCGTCCTGTACTCCTACCTGCGCAAGTTCGGCCTCGGGAGTTACACCGGCCTCGGCTTCCCCGGCGAGACCAAGGGCATCCTCGCCCCGCCCGGCCAGTGGTCCACCTCGCAGCAGTACACGATTCCTTTCGGCCAGGGCGTCTCCGTCAACGCCCTCCAGGCCGCCTCCGTGTACTCGACCGTCGCCAACGGCGGCGTCCGTATCGAGCCGACCCTCGTGCGCGGCACCAAGGGCCCCGACGGCCGCTTCACCCCGGCCCCGGAGCCCGGGAAACAAAGGGTGGTCAGCGAGAAGACGGCCAGAACGCTCGCCCGGATGCTGGAGTCGGTCGTGGACGACGAGGAGGGCACCGGCACCAAGGCACGCATCCCCGGCTACCGCGTCGCGGGCAAGACCGGTACGGCCAACCGCGTGGATCCGGCCACCGGCATGTACCGCGGCTACACGTCCTCCTTCGCCGGTTTCGCCCCCGCCGACAAGCCCCGCGTCACCGTCTACTGCGCGATCCAGAACGCCACCAAGGGCAACTACTTCGGCGGCCAGATCTGCGGCCCGATCTACAAGAAGGTCATGGAGTTCGCCCTGAAGACCCTCCAGATCCCGCCCACCGGGGCCGCCCCCGCCAACCTGCCCGTCAGCTACCGCCCCTGACCGAACCTGATCAGCGCACAACAGCGAGGAACCAGCTCGTGACTACGACCACCCCAGATCCCGGGAACCAGAGCACCCCCCGCACCTCGCTTCGCCCCGCGGCGGGTGAGCCCGGTACGCTCACCGCCGTGCCACATGCTGATCAGTCCCGAACCACCCGGAAAGGCGCCCCCGTGACCCACCCGGGACCGCCCCGGCCGGCCCAGGTCGCCGCCACACCCCTCGCGGACCTGGCCGAACGGCTGGATGCCACCGCCCCCGAGGGCGCCGCCGCCGTCACGGGCATCACCCACGACTCGCGCGCCGTCCGGCCGGGCGACCTCTACGCCGCCCTGCCCGGTGCCCGCGTGCACGGCGCCGACTTCGTCGCGCAGGCGGCGGGGCTGGGCGCCGCGGCCGTGCTGACCGACCCGGCGGGCGCCGAGCGCGCCGCCGCCACCGGTCTGCCCGTGCTCGTCGTGGAGGACCCGCGCGCCCGGATGGGCGCCCTGGCCGCCGAGATCTACGGCCGCCCCGGCGAGGACCTCCTCCAGATCGGCATCACCGGCACCTCCGGCAAGACCACCACGGCCTATCTCGTCGAGGGCGGCCTGAAGACCTCCCGCGGCAGCGGGCTGATCGGCACGGTCGAGACGCGCATCGGCGACGAGCGAATCAAGTCCGAGCGCACCACGCCCGAGGCCACCGACCTCCAGGCCCTGTTCGCGGTCATGCGCGAGCGCGGTGTCGACGCGGTCGCCATGGAGGTCTCCAGCCACGCCCTGGTCCTCGGCCGGGTCGACGGCTGTGTCTTCGACGTGGCCGTGTTCACCAACCTCAGCCCGGAACACATGGAGTTCCACTCCGACATGGAGGACTACTTCCGGGCCAAGGCGGAGCTGTTCACCCCGAAACGGAGCAGACGCGGCGTCGTCAACCTCGACGACGAGTACGGCCGCAGGCTCGCCGCGGAGGCGACCGTCCCGGTCGTCACCTACTCCGCCGAGGGCCACCCCGACGCCGACTGGCGCGCCGACGGCGTCGAGATCGGCCCCATGGACTCCACGTTCACCGTGCACGGCCCGAACGGCGAGCAGCTCGCGGCCAGGTCGCCGCTGCCCGGCCCGTTCAACGTCGCCAACACCCTGGCCGCGATCGTCGCCCTGGCCGCGGCCGGCCTCGACCCGCAGGAGGCCGCCGACGGCGTCGCCGCGGTGCCGGGCGTCCCGGGCCGGCTGGAGCGCGTCGACGCCGGACAGGCCTATCTGGCTGTCGTCGACTACGCCCACAAGACCGACGCCGTCGAGTCGGTGCTCAAGGCGCTGCGCAAGGTCACCAAGGGCCGGCTGCACATCGTCCTCGGCTGCGGCGGCGACCGTGACACCACCAAGCGGGCCCCGATGGGCGCCGCCGCGGCCCGGTTCGCCGACACGGCCGTGCTGACCTCCGACAACCCCCGGTCCGAGGACCCCCTCGCGATCCTCGCGACCATGCTCCAGGGAGCGGCCGCCGTGCCGGCGCACGAGCGCGGCGAGGTGCTCCTGTTCGAGGAACGGGCCGCTGCCATCGCCGCGGCCGTGCAGCGCGCGCACCCCGGGGACACCGTGCTCGTCGCGGGCAAGGGCCATGAGCAGGGCCAGGACATCGCCGGCGTGATCCGTCCCTTCGACGACCGCCAGGTGCTTCGCGAAGCTATCCAGCAGACCCAGGGATGAACTTGTGATCGCCCTCTCCCTCGCCGAGATCGCAGCAGTCGTCGGCGGGCAGACGTACGACATACCGGATACGGCCGTGCAGGTCACCGGGCCGGTCGTCCGGGACTCCCGTGAGGTGGTGCCCGGCAGCCTGTTCGTCGCCTTCGTCGGCGAACGGGTCGACGGCCACGACTTCGCACCGGCCGTCGTCGAGGCGGGCGCGGCCGCCGTACTGGCCTCCCGGCCGGTCGGAGTGCCCGCGATCGTCGTCGACGACGTGCAGGCGGCGCTCGGCGCCCTCGCCCGGCACGTCGTGACCCGGCTCGGCGCCACCCTCGTCGCCCTCACCGGCTCGGCCGGCAAGACCAGCACCAAGGACCTGATCGCCCAGGTGCTCCAGCACAAGGCGCCCACCGTGTGGACGCCCGGCTCGCTGAACAACGAGATCGGTCTGCCGCTGACCGCGCTGAGCGCCACCGAGGAGACCCGGTTCCTCGTCCTGGAGATGGGCGCCCGCGGCATCGGCCACATCCGCTACCTCGCCGGTCTGACGCCCCCGAGGATCGGCCTGGTGCTGAACGTGGGCACCGCCCACATCGGCGAGTTCGGCGGCCGCGAGCAGATCGCCGAGGCCAAGGGCGAACTCGTCGAGGCCCTTCCCCCGGCGGAGGAGGGCGGTACGGCCGTCCTCAACGCCGACGACCCCCTCGTACGCGCCATGGCCTCCCGGACCAAGGCCCGGGTGGTCCTCTTCGGCGAGAGCGACGAAGCGGACGTACGCGCCGAGAACGTACGACTCACGGACAGCGGACAGCCCTCCTTCAGGCTTCACACACCCTCCGGTGCAAGCGATGTGACCATGCGCCTGTACGGTGAGCATCACGTGTCGAACGCGCTCGCCGCGGCCGCCGTCGCCCATGAGCTGGGCATGTCCGCGGAAGAGATCGCCACCGCGCTCTCCTCGGCGGGCACCCTCTCCCGGTGGCGCATGGAGGTCACCGAGCGCCCGGACGGCGTGACGATCGTCAACGACGCCTACAACGCGAACCCCGAGTCCATGCGAGCCGCGCTGCGCGCGCTCGCGGCGATGGGCAAGGGGCGGCGGACCTGGGCGGTGCTCGGCAAGATGGCCGAGCTCGGGGACGAGGCGCTCGCCGAGCACGACGCGGTCGGGCGGCTCGCCGTCCGGCTCAACGTCAGCAAGCTCGTCGCGGTCGGGGGCAGGGAAGCCGCCTGGCTGCAACTGGGCGCATATAACGAGGGTTCGTGGGGTGAGGAGTCGGTGCACGTGTCCGACGCACAGGCGGCGGTCGACCTGTTGCGCAGCGAGCTGCGCCCGGGGGACGTCGTACTCGTGAAGGCGTCCCGTTCGGTCGGTCTGGAGAGCGTTGCCCAGGCGCTCGTCGAGACCGGTGCCGAGGGTGAGGTTTCCGCCCGATGATGAAGCAGATCCTGTTCGCGGGAGTCCTCGGTCTGTTCCTGACCCTGGCCGGCACTCCGCTGCTGATCAAGCTGCTCGCCCGCAAGGGCTACGGCCAGTACATCCGTGACGACGGCCCCCGCGAGCACGCCAGCAAGCGCGGTACGCCGACCATGGGCGGTATCGCCTTCATCCTGGCCACGGTCGCCGCGTACTTCCTGTCCAAGATCATCACCGGCTACTCGGTGACCTTCTCCGGCCTGCTGGTGCTGGGCCTGATGGTCGGCATGGGCCTGGTCGGCTTCCTGGACGACTACATCAAGATCGTCAAGCGGCGTTCGCTCGGTCTGCGCGCCAAGGCGAAGATGGCCGGCCAGCTCATCGTCGGCATCGGCTTCGCCGTGCTCTCGCTCCAGTTCGCGGACAACCGCGGCAACACCCCGGCCTCCACCAAGCTGTCGTTCATCACCGACTTCGGCTGGACCATCGGCCCGGTGCTGTTCGTCCTCTGGGCGCTGTTCATGATCCTCGCGATGTCGAACGGCGTGAACCTCACCGACGGCCTCGACGGCCTCGCCACCGGCGCCTCGGTCCTCGTCTTCGGTGCCTACACCTTCATCGGCGTCTGGCAGTTCCAGGAGTCCTGCGCCAACGCGCAGACGCTCACCAACCCGGGCGCCTGCTACGAGGTGCGCGATCCGCTCGACCTCGCGGTGGTCGCCTCCGCGCTGATGGGCGCCTGCCTCGGCTTCCTGTGGTGGAACACCTCGCCGGCCAAGATCTTCATGGGCGACACCGGTTCGCTGGCGCTCGGCGGTGTGCTCGCCGGTCTCGCGATCTGCTCCCGCACCGAGCTGCTGATCGCCATCCTCGGCGGCCTGTTCGTCCTCATCACCATGTCGGTGGTCATCCAGGTCGGCTCCTTCCGGCTCACCGGGAAGCGCGTCTTCCGGATGGCGCCGCTCCAGCACCACTTCGAACTCAAGGGCTGGTCCGAGGTGCTCGTCGTGGTCCGTTTCTGGATCATCCAGGGCATCTGTGTGATCGTCGGACTGGGCCTCTTCTACGCGGGATGGGCAGCGGACAAGTGACCGACTGGCAGGGGAAGAACGTCACCGTCGCCGGGCTCGGCGTCTCCGGCGTCCCGGCGGCCAAGGTGCTGCACGGGCTCGGCGCGAGGGTCACCGTCGTCAACGACGGCGACGACGAGCGGGCCCGCGCCCAGGCCGCCGAACTCGAGGCGCTGGGCGTCACCGTGCGCCTCGGTGACGGGGCGACCCTGCCCGAAGGCACCGAGCTGATCGTCACCGCCCCCGGCTGGAAGCCGGACAAGCCGCTGTTCACCGCGGCCCACGAGGCCGGTGTCGAGATCTGGGGCGACGTCGAACTGGCCTGGCGGCTGCGGGGCCCGGACGCCGCCCCCTGGCTCTGCGTCACCGGCACCAACGGCAAGACCACCACCACGCAGATGCTCGCCGCCATCCTCGGGGCGGCGGGCCTGCGCACGGCGGCCGTCGGCAACATCGGCGTCTCGCTGCTGGACGCGGTCCTCGGCAAGGAGCGCTACGACGTCCTCGCCGTGGAGCTGTCGAGCTACCAGCTGCACTGGGCGCCCTCGCTGCGCGCCCACTCCGCGGCGGTCCTCAACCTCGCCCCGGACCACCTCGACTGGCACGGCTCCATGGAGGCGTACGCCCGCGACAAGGGCCGGATCTACGAGGGCAACCGGGTCGCCTGTGTCTACAACGTCGCCGACAAGGCCACCGAGGACCTGGTGCGCGAGGCCGACGTCGAGGAGGGCTGCCGGGCGATCGGCTTCACCCTCGGCACCCCCGGCCCCTCCCAACTCGGCGTGGTGGACGGCATCCTGGTCGACCGCGCCTTCGTGGAGAACCGCCAGAAGAACGCCCAGGAGCTGGCCGCGGTCTCCGACGTGAACCCGCCGGCCCCGCACAACGTCGCCAACGCCCTTGCCGCGGCGGCCCTCGCGCGCGCGTTCGGGGTGCCCGCCAGGGCCGTGCGTGACGGACTGCGCGCCTTCACCCCGGACGCCCACCGCATCGCGCACGTGGCCGATGTGGACGGTGTCGGCTACGTGGACGACTCCAAGGCCACCAACACGCACGCCGCCCAGGCCTCGTTGGCGGCCTACGACTCCATCGTGTGGATCGCCGGCGGACTCGCCAAGGGTGCCACCTTCGACGAACTCGTCGCGGCCTCGGCGAAGCGGCTGCGGGGTGTCGTCCTGATCGGTGCCGATCGGGCGCTGATCCGCGAGGCCCTCGCGCGACACGCCCCGGAAGTACCCGTGGTCGACCTCGACCGGACCGACACTGGGGCGATGCTCCAGGCCGTCCAGGAGGCCCAGCGGCTCGCACAGCCGGGCGACACCGTGCTGCTGGCCCCCGCCTGCGCCTCCATGGACATGTTCGCCAACTACAACAAGCGCGGTGACGCGTTCGCGGAGGCGGTTCGCGAACTCGGCGCCTGACCGACGTAGCGGAGGCGCTGATGCCCAGTAGCCGTACCGGCGGCAGGCCGCCCGTCCAGCGGCAGGCCGCCCGGCCCGCCGCCCCGCGCCCCCCGCGCGACAATCCGCTCCTGCGGCTCTACACGCGTGCCCACAGGGCCTGGGACCGGCCGCTGACCGCGTACTACCTGATCCTCGGCGGCAGCCTGCTGATCATCGTGCTCGGCCTGGTGATGGTCTACTCGGCCTCCCAGATCAAGGCGCTCCAGATGTCCCTGCCGGGCTCCTACTTCTTCCGCAAGCAGCTGCTGGCGGCGGTGCTCGGCGGCGCGCTGCTGCTGCTGGCCTCGCGGATGCCCGTCAAACTGCACCGGGCGCTGGCCTACCCGATCCTCGCGGGCGCGGTCTTCCTGATGGCGCTGGTGCAGGTGCCGGGGATAGGGATGTCGGTCAACGGCAACCAGAACTGGATCTCCGTCGGCGGCCCCTTCCAGCTCCAGCCCAGCGAGTTCGGCAAGCTCGCGCTGGTGCTGTGGGGCGCCGATCTGCTGGCCCGCAAGCAGGACAAGAAGCTGCTCACGCAGTGGAAGCACATGCTGGTGCCGCTCGTGCCCGTGGCCTTCCTGGTGCTCGGGCTGATCATGCTCGGCGGCGACATGGGCACGGCGATCATCCTGACCGCCATCCTGTTCGGCCTGCTGTGGCTGGCCGGGGCGCCCACCCGGCTGTTCGTCGGGGTGCTGTCGGTCGCGGCCCTGATCGGCGTCGTCCTCATCCGGTCCAGCGCCAACCGTATGGCCCGGCTGGCCTGCCTCGGGGCCACCGAGCCGCAGTCCGGTCCGGTCGACTGCTGGCAGGCCGTGCACGGCATCTACGCCCTGGCCTCCGGCGGGATCTTCGGATCCGGACTGGGTGCGAGTGTGGAGAAATGGGGCCAACTCCCCGAAGCGCACACCGACTTCATCTTCGCCGTCACCGGTGAGGAACTGGGACTGGCGGGGACGCTGTCGGTGCTCGCCCTGTTCGCCGCTCTAGGCTATGCGGGTATCCGCGTGGCCGGACGTACGGAGGACCCCTTCGTCAGGTATGCCGCGGGAGGTGTGACCACCTGGATCACGGCCCAGGCCGTGATCAACATGGGTGCGGTGCTCGGCCTGCTGCCGATCGCCGGTGTCCCCCTCCCGCTGTTCTCCTACGGAGGATCCGCCCTGCTGCCGACCATGTTCGCCATCGGGTTGCTGATCGCCTTCGCACGCGACGACCCCGCTGCGCGGGCGGCGCTTGCGATGCGGCAACCTCGCTTTGGTAGAAAGCGGGGGACGGGGGTCTCCGGGTCCGTCAGGAGTCCCCGGAGGTGGAACACGATGCGACGGCGCGTATCCGCGCGTTCGTCCGGAGAGCGGTGAATTTCGGTGCATGTCGTACTCGCCGGTGGGGGGACCGCCGGCCACATCGAGCCTGCGCTCGCCCTCGCGGACGCCCTGCGCAGGCAGGACCCGGCCGTGGGGATCACGGCCCTCGGCACGGAGCGGGGTCTGGAGACCCGGCTGGTGCCCGAGCGAGGCTACGAGCTCGCGCTGATCCCGGCCGTGCCCCTGCCCCGCAAGCCCACGCCCGAGCTGATCACCGTCCCCGGACGGCTGCGCGGCACGATCAAGGCTGCCGAGCAGATCCTGGAGCGCACCAGGGCGGACGCCGTCGTCGGCTTCGGCGGCTATGTGGCGCTGCCCGGCTATCTGGCCGCCAAGCGCCTCGGTGTGCCGATCGTGATCCACGAGGCGAACGCCCGGCCGGGCCTGGCCAACAAGATCGGCTCGCGGTACGCGGCCCGGGTCGCCGTCTCCACGCCGGACAGCAAGCTGCGCGACGCCCGCTACATCGGCATCCCGCTGCGCCGCGCCATCGCCACGCTGGACCGCGCCGCGATGCGCCCGGAGGCCCGTGCCGCCTTCGGGCTGGACCCGAACCTGCCGACGCTGCTGGTCTCCGGCGGCTCGCAGGGCGCGCGCCGGCTGAACGAGGTCGTCCAGCAGGTCGCCCCGTGGCTCCAGCAGGCGGGCATCCAGGTCCTGCACGCGGTCGGTCCGAAGAACGAACTGCCGCAGGTGCACCAGATGCCGGGAATGCCCCCCTACATCCCGGTAAGTTACCTGGACCGGATGGATCTCGCGTACGCCGCGGCCGACATGATGCTCTGCCGCGCGGGCGCGATGACCGTCGCCGAGCTCTCCGCCGTCGGACTCCCGGCCGCCTACGTGCCGCTGCCCATCGGTAACGGTGAGCAGCGGCTCAACGCCCAGCCGGTGGTCAAGGCCGGCGGCGGTCTGCTGGTCGACGACGCGGAGCTGACCCCCGAGTGGGTGCAGCGCAACGTTCTGCCCGTGCTCGGTGACCCGCACCGGCTGTACGAGATGTCCCGCGCCGCCGGGGAGTTCGGCCGGCGCGACGCCGACGAACTGCTCGTCGGCATGGTGTACGAGGCGATCGCCGCCCGTCGTGCACACCACTAGGCGCAGATGACGGAAGGCAGGGAGTGTGGCCGGATCGACCACCGCCGAGCGCGGTGACCGCCAGCAGGAGTCGTCCGGCCCGCCCCCCGCGCGGCGTCTCGCGCGCCGCAGGCTCCGGCTGGCGCTCGCCGGGGCCGCCCTCGTCGTCCTGCTCTCGGCGGGCTCCGTCTGGCTGCTGTACGGCTCGCAGTGGCTGCGCGTCGAGCGGGTCACCGTCTCCGGCACCCAGGTGCTCGCGCCGCGGCAGGTGACCGAGGCCGCCGAGGTGCCGGTCGGGGATCCGCTGGTCTCGGTCGACACCGACGCCGTCGAGGCCCGGCTGCGGCGGGAATTGCCCCGGATCGACACGGTCGACGTGGTCCGTTCCTGGCCGGACGGAATCAGCCTGAAAGTGGTTGAGCGTACTCCGGTTCTGCTGGTGGAAAACGGCGGAAAGTTCATCGAAGTGGACGATGAAGGCGTCCGTTTCGCCACGGTTTCCGAAGCCCCAAAAGGGGTTCCCGTCCTGGAATTGACCGTTTCCCGGTCCAGTTCGGCGGCCGCCAGTCTGCGCCGTTTCGACGAGGGCCGGCTGACCCGTGAGGCGGTCCGGGTGGCCCGTGCCCTGCCGCCCGCGGTCGCCCGCGACACCCGGGTCGTCGAGGTGCGCTCCTTCGACGCCATCTCACTGGAGTTGAGCGGCGGGCGGACGGTCGCCTGGGGGAGCTCCGAGAAGGGGCATGCTAAGGCCCGCACGCTCTCCGCGCTGATGAAAGCGGCCCCCGGCGCGCGGCACTTCGACGTCAGCGTCCCCACGGCCCCCGTGTCATCAGGAAGTTGACGCACATCAGCGCAGGCCAGCACCCTGGTTGGGCATCGCTACGGCTGATCACATAGGGTGAAAAGAAAAACGGGAGGTTCGGCGTGTTCGTTGAACGCGCGCCACTTGTCGACTTAGTGTCTCGTTCAGAAGACTCCAAGGAACAGACACACTGGTAACCCTAAACTTCAGGTTTAGGGTTCGGGTCGGCGTTACGGACCGTCCCATTCGGCATCTGTCGTCCCGGTACGGGCCACCGTACGGCGGCGACGACGTAATTCGAGGCGAGAGGCCTTCGACGTGGCAGCACCGCAGAACTACCTCGCAGTCATCAAGGTCATCGGTGTCGGCGGCGGTGGTGTCAATGCCATCAACCGGATGATCGAGGTCGGTCTCAAGGGCGTCGAGTTCATCGCCATCAACACCGACGCGCAAGCTCTGTTGATGAGCGACGCCGACGTCAAGCTGGACGTCGGCCGTGAACTCACCCGCGGACTCGGCGCCGGAGCCAACCCGGCCGTCGGCCGCAAGGCCGCCGAGGACCACCGCGAGGAGATCGAGGAGGTCCTCAAGGGGGCCGACATGGTCTTCGTGACGGCCGGCGAGGGCGGCGGTACCGGCACCGGCGGCGCGCCCGTCGTGGCCAACATCGCGCGCTCGCTCGGCGCGCTCACCATCGGCGTGGTCACGCGCCCGTTCACCTTCGAGGGACGGCGCCGCGCGAACCAGGCCGAGGACGGCATCGCCGAGCTCCGCGAGGAGGTCGACACCCTCATCGTCATCCCGAACGACCGGCTGCTGTCCATCTCGGACCGCCAGGTCTCCGTCCTCGACGCCTTCAAGTCGGCGGACCAGGTCCTGCTCTCCGGTGTTCAGGGCATCACCGACCTCATCACGACGCCCGGTCTGATCAACCTCGACTTCGCCGACGTGAAGTCGGTCATGTCCGAGGCCGGATCGGCCCTCATGGGCATCGGCTCGGCCCGCGGCGACGACCGTGCGGTGGCCGCGGCCGAGATGGCGATCTCCTCGCCGCTGCTGGAGGCCTCGATCGACGGCGCCCGCGGCGTGCTGCTGTCCATCTCCGGCGGCTCCGACCTCGGTCTGTTCGAGATCAACGAGGCCGCCCAGCTGGTCAGCGAGGCCGCCCACCCCGAGGCCAACATCATCTTCGGCGCGGTCATCGACGACGCCCTCGGCGACGAGGTGCGCGTCACGGTCATCGCGGCCGGCTTCGACGGGGGCCAGCCCCCGGCCCGCCGGGACAACGTGCTCGGCTCGTCCTCGGCCAAGCGCGAGGAGCCCGTGCCGGCCCGGCAGCCGGAGACCCGCCCGTCCTTCGGCTCGCTCGGCAGCGTCAAGCCGAAGGAGGAGCCGGAGCCCACGCCCGAGCCGGTGGCCGACCTCCCGGTCGCCCCGCCGGTCCCGCCGTCGCGGAGCTACTCCGACAGCGCCGCCGAGGAGCTGGACGTGCCGGACTTCCTCAAGTGATAGGACAGCGCGAGAGCGTGAGCGGCGCGCACTTCGCCTTCACCGACAGGTGGGGCGGGGTGAGCGCCGCTCCGTATGAGGAGCTCAATCTGGGCGGCGCCGTCGGTGACGACCCGGAGGCGGTGCGCACCAACCGGGACCTGGCCGCCAAGTCGCTGGGCGTCGAGCCCGCGCGGGTGGTCTGGATGCGGCAGGTGCACGGCGCGGACGTGGCCGTGGTCGACGGACCCTGGCCGGCCGGCGCCGAGATCCCCGAGGTGGACGCGTTGGTCACGAACCGGCGCGGACTCGCCCTCGCGGTCCTGACCGCGGACTGTGTGCCGGTCCTGCTGGCCGACCCGGTCGCGGGTGTGGTCGCCGCGGCCCATGCGGGCCGGCCCGGCATGATCGCCGGGGTGGTCCCGGCCGCCGTCCGCGCGATGACCGGACTCGGCGCCGACCCCGCGCGGATCGTCGCCCGCACCGGACCCTCGGTGTGCGGCCGGTGCTACGAGGTGCCCGAGGCGATGCGCGCCGAGGTGGCCGCCGTGGAACCGGCGGCGCACGCCGGGACCAGCTGGGGCACACCCGCGGTGGACGTGGCCGCCGGAGTGCACGCCCAGCTCGACCGGCTCGGGGTGTGCGACCGGGCGCAGTCCCCGGTGTGCACGCTGGAGTCGGGGGACCACTTCTCGTACCGCCGCGACCGCTCCACGGGGCGACTCGCGGGATATGTCTGGCTGGACTGATGGGGCATGACGGACCGTAAGGACGAACTCGCCGCGAATCTGGCGAAAGTGGAGGAGCGGATCGCGGCGGCCTGTGCGGCCGCCGGACGCGGACGCGACGAGGTGACGCTGATCGTCGTCACCAAGACCTACCCGGCGAGCGATGTGCGGATCCTGTCGGAGCTCGGTGTGCGGCACGTCGCCGAGAACCGCGACCAGGACGCCGCACCGAAAGCCGCCGAATGTTCGGATCTGCCCCTTACCTGGCACTTCGTGGGCCAGTTGCAGACCAACAAGGTGCGGTCCGTGGCCGGTTACGCGGATGTCGTGCAGTCCGTCGACCGGGACCGGCTGGTGACCGGGCTCTCCAGGGAGGCCGTGCGGGCGGAGCGCGAGCTCGGCTGTCTGATCCAGGTCGCGCTCGACGCGGGGGAGAGCGGCCGGGGGGAGCGGGGCGGTGTCGCCCCCGGCGGAATCGCAGAGTTGGCCGACCTCGTCGCCGGCTCACCCGGACTGCGGCTCGGCGGACTGATGACCGTCGCCCCGCTGACCGGGGAGTACGCGGGTCGTCAACGTGCGGCGTTCGAGCGGTTGATGGATTTGTCGACTGTCCTGCGCCGAGCTCATCCGGCTGCGAACATGGTCTCGGCAGGAATGAGTGCGGACCTCGAGGAGGCCGTGGCGGCCGGAGCGACACATGTACGCGTCGGCACTGCGGTACTCGGAGTCCGCGCCGGGCTCGGGTAACGTCGCCAGGAAGTCGGACCACAGCAGAAAATATGGTCATTTCCGCCGAAAGGCGGCACAACGACCTCGTGGATCGCGACCACTTGGCGGTCGTCAGCAGATCCACCACAGAGCGGAGGACTCAGAGCATGGCCGGCGCGATGCGCAAGATGGCGGTCTACCTCGGCCTCGTGGAGGACGATGGGTACGACGGCCGGGGTTTCGACCCCGATGACGACTTCGAGCCCGAGCTCGACCCGGAGCCCGAGCGGGACCACAGGCGGCACGAGCCGTCACATCAGGCACATGTAGCACATCAGTCCCAAAGGGACGAAGAGGTGCGAATCGTGCAGCCGCCCGCGCCGCGCGAACCGATGGCCCGATCGGCTTCGCTCCCCGCGGAATCCGGCCGCCCGGCACGCATCGCACCCGTGGCGTCCATCACACAAGAACGTCAGAGCCTGGAGAAGAACGCGCCGGTGATCATGCCCAAGGTCGTGTCGGAACGAGAGCCTTACCGGATCACCACGCTTCACCCGCGGACCTACAACGAGGCCCGTACCATCGGGGAACACTTCCGTGAGGGCACCCCGGTGATCATGAATCTGACTGAGATGGACGACACAGACGCGAAGCGACTTGTCGACTTTGCTGCCGGTTTGGTGTTTGGTCTTCACGGCAGCATCGAGCGGGTGACGCAGAAGGTGTTTCTGTTGTCGCCTGCTAACGTCGATGTCACGGCTGAGGACAAGGCCCGTATCGCAGAGGGCGGGTTCTTCAACCAGAGCTGAGACGCACCACCGGAACGAAACGCACGGAAACAGGGGAGAGGGAAGCACCAGACATGAGCGTGGCCTTGCAGGTTCTTTACATCGCGCTGATGGTGTTCCTCATCGTGCTGATCTTCCGACTGGTCATGGACTACGTCTTCCAGTTCGCCCGCTCGTGGCAACCAGGCAAGGCGATGGTGGTCGTTCTGGAGGCCACCTACACTGTCACCGATCCACCGCTCAAGCTTCTGCGGCGGGTCATCCCGCCGTTGCGTCTCGGGGGCGTGGCGCTCGACCTGTCCTTCTTCGTACTGATGATCATCGTCTATATCCTGATCACGCTCGTACGGAGCGCGATGTGACCGATGTGACAGATACGGTCCTGCCGACTGCCGACGACTACGTTGAGGTGAAGAGATGCCGTTGACCCCCGAGGACGTGCGGAACAAGCAGTTCACGACCGTCCGCCTCCGAGAAGGCTATGACGAGGACGAGGTCGATGCCTTCCTCGACGAGGTCGAAGCCGAACTGACTCGTCTGCTCCGCGAGAACGAGGACCTGCGCGCCAAGCTGGCCGCTGCCACGCGTGCTGCTGCCCAGAACCAGCAGAACATGCGTAAGCCTCCGGAGCAGGACGGGCCGCCGCAGGGCATGCGAGGCCCCGGCGCCCCGGTGCCCGCCGGCATATCGGGCCCGCCGCAGCAGCAGATGGGTGGCCCCATGGGTGGCCCGCCCCAGCTGCCGAGCGGTGCCCCGCAGCTGCCCCCCGGCCCCGGTGGGCAGGGCCCGCAGGGTCCCGGCCCCATGGGTCAGGGTCCCGGTCCGATGGGTCAGGGTCCCGGTCCGATGGGCCAGCCCCCCATGCCGCAGCAGATGGGCGGTCCGATGGGTGGCCCCATGGGCGGTCCGATGGGCGGCCCCATGGGTCAGGGTCCCGGTCCGATGGGTGGCCCCATGGGCAGTGCGCCCGGTGGCGACAGCGCCGCGCGTGTTCTCTCGCTGGCCCAGCAGACCGCCGACCAGGCGATCGCCGAGGCCCGCTCCGAGGCGAACAAGATCGTCGGCGAGGCCCGCAGCCGCGCCGAGGGCCTGGAGCGTGACGCCCGTGCCAAGGCCGACGCCCTGGAGCGGGACGCGCAGGAGAAGCACCGCGTCGCGATGGGCTCCCTGGAGTCCGCCCGCGCCACGCTGGAGCGCAAGGTCGAGGACCTGCGCGGCTTCGAGCGCGAGTACCGCACGCGCCTGAAGTCGTACCTGGAGTCGCAGCTGCGCCAGCTGGAGACCCAGGCCGACGACTCCCTCGCCCCGCCGCGCACCCCGGCGGCCGCGTCCCTTCCGCCGTCCCCGGCGCCTTCCATGGCACCGGCCGGCGCGGGCGCCCCGTCCTACGGTGGCAACGGTCCGATGGGCGGCCCTCCGGTCCCGCCGGCGCCGTCCTACGGCGGTCAGCAGCAGATGTCCCCCGCGATGACCCAGCCCATGGCTCCGGTCCGCCCGCAGGGTCCGTCCCCGATGGGTCAGGCGCCGTCGCCGATGCGTGGCTTCCTGATCGACGAGGACGACAACTGACAGTCCTGAGTACGCCGTAGGCGTCGGCAGCGTTCAAAAAGGGGCGGGCCCCGGATGATTCCGGGGCCCGCCCCTTTTATGCGCGTTGACAGTTCCCAGCAAGGTACAGCGGCCCAACTGCCCCGCTTCTAAGGGGCGCGGGGAACTGCGCAACAGGCGGCGAGCGACAGTTCCCGGCGAGGTGCAGCGGCCCAACTGCCGCGCTTTCAAGGGGCGCGGGGAACTGCGCGACAAGCCACAACGCGCCCCGCGGACGACCACGACGAGCAAGCAGAACGGCGGCTGCCCGAAGAACAGCCGCCGTTCACCCGTGAGTTACGCCTCACACAGGCGGAGAACCAGGCAACGCCCGCGCGAGCGAACCGTCACGCCTTGCGCAGCCGGAACGTGAGCGCCAACCCCTCGTCGCCGAACGGCGATCCGAAACTGTCGTCCGCCTCCCCCTGCGCGAAGTCCGTCGCGAGAACCTCGTCCGCGATGAGCCCCGCGTGCTCGGAGAGCGCCGCCGTCGTCGCCGGGTCCGTCGAGGCCCAGCGCAGGGCGATCCGGTCGGCCACGTCGAGGCCGCTGTTCTTGCGGGCCTCCTGGATCAGCCGGATCGCGTCACGGGCCAGACCGGCCCGCCGCAGCTCCTCCGTGATCTCCAGGTCGAGCGCGACGGTCGCACCGGAGTCGGAGGCGACCGACCAGCCCTCGCGCGGCGTCTCGGTGATGATCACCTCGTCCGGCGCCAGGGACACCGTCTCGCCGTCGACGTCCACCGACGCCGTGCCCTCGCGCAGCGCGAGCGACAGCGCGGCCGCGTCCGCGTTCGCCACGGCCTTGGCCACGTCCTGCACCCGCTTGCCGAACCGCTTGCCCAGGGCGCGGAAGTTGGCCTTGGCGGTGGTGTCCACCAGCGAGCCGCCCACCTCGCTCAGCGAGGCCAGCCCCTCGACGTTGAGCTCCTCCGTGATCTGCGTGTGCAGTTCGGGGTCGAGCGCCTCGAAGCCCGAAGCGGCGATGAGCGCGCGGCGCAACGGCTGACGCGTCTTGACGCCCGACTCCGCGCGCGTGGCCCGGCCCAGCTCCACGAGCCGCCGCACCAGCACCATCTGCTTCGACAGCTCGGGGTCGATCGCGGACAGGTCCGCCTCGGGCCAGGACGACAGGTGCACCGACTCCGGAGCGCCCGGCGTCACCGGCACGACCAGGTCCTGCCACACCCGCTCGGTGATGAACGGGGTCAGCGGGGCCATCAGCTTGGTGACGGTCTCCACGACCTCGTGCAGGGTGCGCAGCGCCGCCTTGTCGCCCTGCCAGAAGCGGCGACGGGAGCGGCGGACGTACCAGTTGGAGAGGTCGTCGACGAACGCGGACAGCAGCTTGCCGGCGCGCTGGGTGTCGTACGCCTCCAGAGACTGCGTCACCTGGTCGGTGAGCGCGTGGAGTTCGGACAGCAGCCAGCGGTCGATCAGCGGACGGTCGGCCGGGGCCGGGTCGGCCGCGGAAGGCGCCCAGCCGGACGTACGGGCGTACAGGGCCTGGAAGGCGACCGTGTTCCAGTACGTCAGCAGGGTCTTGCGGACGACCTCCTGGATCGTGCCGTGGCCCACCCGCCGGGCCGCCCAGGGCGAACCGCCGGCCGCCATGAACCACCGCACCGCGTCCGCGCCGTGCTGGTCCATCAGCGGGATCGGCTGGAGGATGTTGCCCAGGTGCTTGGACATCTTGCGGCCGTCCTCGGCGAGGATGTGGCCGAGGCAGACCACGTTCTCGTACGAGGACTTGTCGAACACCAGGGTGCCGACCGCCATCAGCGTGTAGAACCAGCCGCGGGTCTGGTCGATGGCCTCGGAGATGAACTGCGCCGGGTACCGGCTCTCGAACAGCTCCTTGTTCTTGTACGGGTAGCCCCACTGCGCGAACGGCATCGAACCCGAGTCGTACCAGGCGTCGATGACCTCGGGCACACGCGTGGCCGTGCTGCCGCAGCCCTCGTGCGGGCAGCCGAAGGTGACGTCGTCGATGAACGGGCGGTGCGGGTCGAGGTTCGACTGGTCGGTGCCGGTCAGCTCGGTGAGTTCGGCGCGGGAGCCGACGACCGTGAGGTGGTCGTTCTCGCAGCGCCAGATGGGCAGCGGGGTGCCCCAGTAGCGGTTGCGGGACAGCGCCCAGTCGATGTTGTTGTTCAGCCAGTCGCCGAAGCGGCCGTGCTTGACCGTCTCCGGGAACCAGTTGGTGTTCTCGTTCTCCTGGATCAGCCGGTCCTTGACGGCCGTCGTACGGATGTACCAGGACGGCTGCGCGTAGTAGAGCAGCGCGGTGTGGCAGCGCCAGCAGTGCGGGTAGCTGTGCTCGTAGGGCAGGTGCCGGAAGAGCAGGCCGCGCGCGCCGAGGTCCTCGGTGAGCTTCTCGTCGGCCTTCTTGAAGAAGACGCCGCCGACCAGGGGCACGTCCTCCTCGAAGGTGCCGTCCGGGCGGACCGGGTTGACCACGGGCAGCCCGTAGGAGCGGCAGACCTTGAGGTCGTCCTCACCGAAGGCGGGGGACTGGTGGACCAGACCCGTGCCGTCCTCGGTCGTCACGTACTCGGCGTTCACCACGTAGTGCGCCGGCTCCGGGAACTCGACCAGCTCGAACGGGCGCTGGTAGGTCCAGCGCTCCATCTCGGCGCCGGTGAAGGACTCGCCGGTGGTCTCCCAGCCCTCGCCGAGGGCCTTGCCGACGAGCGGCTCGGCGACGACGAGCTTCTCCTCGCCGTTCGTGGCGACGACGTAGGTGACCTCGGGGTGCGCGGCGACGGCCGTGTTGGAGACGAGGGTCCACGGGGTCGTCGTCCAGACCAGGAGCGAGGCCTGGCCGGCGAGCGGGCCGGAGGTCAGCGGGAAGCGGACGTAGACCGAGGGGTCGACGACCGTCTCGTAGCCCTGCGCCAGCTCGTGGTCGGACAGGCCCGTGCCGCAGCGCGGGCACCAGGGGGCGACGCGGTGGTCCTGGACGAGCAGGCCCTTGTCGAAGATCTGCTTGAGCGACCACCACACCGATTCGATGTACTCGGGGTCCATCGTGCGGTAGGCGTCGTCGAGGTCGACCCAGTACCCCATGCGGGTCGTCAGCTCGGCGAAGGCGTCGGTGTGCCGGGTCACCGACGAGCGGCACCTGGCGTTGAACTCGGCGATGCCGTACGCCTCGATGTCCTGCTTGCCGGAGAAGCCGAGCTCCTTCTCCACCGCCAGCTCCACCGGCAGGCCGTGGCAGTCCCAGCCGGCCTTGCGGGCCACGTGGTAGCCGCGCATGGTGCGGAAGCGCGGGAAGACGTCCTTGAAGACACGGGCCTCGATGTGGTGGGCGCCGGGCATGCCGTTGGCGGTGGGCGGGCCCTCGTAGAACACCCATTCGGGGCGGCCCTCGGACTGCTCCAGGCTCTTGGCGAAGATCTTCTGGTCGCGCCAGAAGTCGAGCACGGCGTGCTCGAGCGCGGGCAGGTCGACCTGGGCGGGCACCTGGCGGTACGTAGGCGATGTCATCAGCGAGCTTCCTCCGGCGGACTTGCTGCCTTCCGTCCGGAGGGACGAGAGCCTCCGCGCCGGTTTCGGCGCGCTCCCGCGGTACCACCCTCCTTGGCTCCCCGGTGCCTGGTGCGCTCCGGCGAGCCCCCTCATTGGGGTCGCGATGCCGGGTCTACTGGCCGTGGCGCTCCCACGGTGTTCTTCCGGCGGCTCCGGGGTGATCTTCACGTCGCGCTCGCCCCCGGGCTCCCACCGTCCCCGGGTCGCTCTGGGCTGCGTACGCCGCTACTCGTCCCCATCCACGCTTCTCGCTCCGCCCAGTGTACGGCGCCGCGCGGACAGTGGCCGCCCGGTTTTTCCGGCCCTCAGGGGCGGGGCCGGGATGCGTCCGGGATGACCCGAATGGCCAGGCGTGCCCGTCCCTGTTCCCGCGGGCCCGGCCCGACGGATTACCCGGCGGGGAGCTGGGCACAACCGATGCATGCCGGCCTCGCGGCACGCGCGGGGTGGGCGAATCGGGCGGCGTGCCCCGTTGCCGCGGGACCGGAGTCGATTTATCGTCCCAGCACGATTCGCGAGCAAGATCACAATATGTGAAGGGGCCGCGGCCATGGTGGCGAAGAAGACCGCCGCAGAGCAGTCGGCGTCCGGCGGGTCCACGGGCTCAGCGGCCAAGGACTCCGGTGGGAAGAAGCGCGCGCAGGGGGCCTCCGGCAAGGCCGCCGACGGGAAGGCCGCCGCGAGGAAGCCAGGGGCGAGGAAGGCCGCCGCCAAGAAGGCTCCCGCGGCGAAGGCGGCCGCCGACGGGACGGCTCCGGCGGTGAAGGCGGCCGCCGACGGGAAGACCGGGACCGGCGACGCCCCGGCCGCCGAGGCACCGGCCGGGACGACCGCGGCGAAGAAGGCCACGACGGGCAGGGCCGCCGCCGCGAAGCGCACCGGCGCGGGCAGGAAGAGCACGGCGAAGAAGGCGGACGCGGCACGGGCCGCGGAGCAGACGGGAGCCACCACGATGGGTGCGAAGAAGACTCCGGGCACGGCCACGGCCGCGCAGACGGCTGTTCCCAAGGCGCGCGGCGCGGCGACGGAGCCGGGCGACCTCGCCGTACGACCGGGGGAGGACCCCTGGACGGCCGAGGAGGTCGAGGAGGCCCGTACGGAGCTGACCGGCGACATGCAGCGCCTGAAGGCCGAGCTCGCCAGCTCCGAGGAGTCCCTGGTGGGCCTGATGCGGGACTCCGGCGACGGCGCGGGCGACGACGAGGCCGACACCGGCACGAAGAACATCACCCGCGAGCACGAGCTGGCGCTGGCCGCCAACGCGCGCGAGATGCTGATCCAGTCCGAGCGGGCCCTGGAGCGGCTGGACGCGGGCACCTACGGCCTGTGCGAGAACTGCGGCAAGGCCATCGGCAAGGCCAGGATGCAGGCCTTCCCGCGGGCCACGCTGTGCGTGGAGTGCAAGCAGAAGCAGGAACGCCGGTACTGATCGGGCGGGGAGGCGTGACGTACCCTCGTCCTCAGTCAGGCACCTAGGTTGAGGGACTCACGTGGCAGAGGCGGAGCGCATCATCGGTACGCCGGACATTCCCGACGCGGCACAGGCCGCGCAGGAGCGGGATGACGACGGCACGCGGGCGCGGTCGGACGCCTCCGCGGACACCGGCACGTCCGGCGGCTCCCAGGCCCCCGACCAGGCCGACCAGGCCCCGGAGGAGGACGGCGGGCGCCCGAAGGGTCGGCGCAAGATCGCCGTCCTGTTCGCGGTCGCCGCGTTCGCCTACCTCGTCGACCTGGTCAGCAAGATGATCGTGGTGGCGAAGCTGGAGCACCACGACGCGATCGAGATCTTCGGTGAGTGGCTGAAGTTCGACGCCATCCGCAACCGCGGCGCGGCCTTCGGCTTCGGCCAGGCCTTCACGATCATCTTCACCCTGATCGCGGCGGCCGTGATCGTGGTGATCTTCCGGCTCGCCCGCAAGCTCTACAGCCTGCCCTGGGCGATCGCCCTCGGGCTGCTCCTCGGCGGCGCGCTCGGCAACCTCACCGACCGGATCTTCCGCGCGCCGGGCGTCCTCGAGGGCGCGGTCGTCGACTTCATCGCGCCCAAGCACTTCGCCGTGTTCAATCTCGCCGACTCGGCGATCGTGTGCGGCGGCATCCTGATCGTGCTGCTCTCCTTCCGCGGCCTGGACCCGGACGGGACCGTCCACAAGGACTGACCCCGCCCGCGGCGACAGGGCTGTCGGTACCGTCCGGCATACTCGACGGGTGAGCACGATTCCCGAGATCCGCACCCTGCCCGTACCGGACGGCCTGGAGGGCGAGCGCGTCGACGCCGCCATCTCCCGCATGTTCGGCTTCTCACGTACGAAGGCCGCGGAGCTGGCGGCCGCGGGCAAGGTGCTGGTCGACGGCACGGTGGTCGGCAAGTCCGAGCGCGTGCACGGCGGGGCCTGGCTCGAGGTCGAGATGCCGCAGGCGGCCGCGCCGGTGCAGGTGGTGGCCGAGCCGGTCGAGGGCATGGAGATCATCCATGACGACGACGATGTCGTGGTCATCGTCAAGCCCGTAGGTGTCGCCGCCCACCCCTCGCCCGGCTGGACCGGCCCGACCGTCATCGGCGGTCTCGCCGCGGCCGGCTACCGCATCTCCACCTCCGGCGCCGCCGAGCGCCAGGGCATCGTGCACCGCCTCGACGTGGGCACCTCCGGTCTGATGGTGGTCGCCAAGTCGGAGCGCGCGTACACCTCGCTCAAGCGCCAGTTCAAGGAGCGCACGGTCGACAAGCGGTACCACACGCTCGTCCAGGGCCACCCGGACCCGACCAGCGGCACCATCGACGCGCCCATCGGCCGCCATCCGAACCACGACTACAAGTGGGCGGTCACCGCGGAGGGCAAGCCCTCCGTCACGCACTACGACCTGATCGAGGCCTTCCGCGCCGCCTCTCTGCTCGACGTGAAGCTGGAGACCGGCCGCACCCACCAGATCCGCGTCCACATGTCCGCCCACCGCCACCCCTGCGTCGGCGACCTGACCTACGGCGCCGACCCCACGCTCGCCAAGCGGCTGGGTCTGACCCGCCAGTGGCTGCACGCCGTCCGGCTCGGCTTCGAGCACCCCGGGGACGGCCAGTGGGCCGAGTTCGCCAGCGACTACCCCGCCGACCTGCAGAAGGCCCTCGAGCAGGTCCGCGAGGAGACCTACGGATGAGCGAGTACGCCGTCCGGGTCGCCGAGGACCCCGCCGACCGCGAGGCCTGCTTCGCCGTCCGCAAGGAGGTCTTCGTCGCCGAGCAGGGCGTCCCTCAGGAGATCGAGTACGACTCCTACGACCCCGGCGCGCTGCATGTGCTCGCCGTGCGCGAGGACGGCACCCCGCTCGGCACCGGCCGACTGCTGTACGGCGAGGGCGCCGTGGAGAAGACCGGCGGCGACCTCACCCTGGGCTCGCTCGGCCGGCTCGCCGTGACCCGGGAGGCCCGCGGGCTCGGTGTCGGCGTCGCCCTGGTGCGCGCCATCGAGGACGCGGCACGCGCGCGCGGCCTCGCCGCCGTCGACCTGCACGCGCAGACCCACGCGCTCGGTTTCTACGAGCGCCTCGGCTACGAGCCGTACGGCCCGGAGTACCAGGAGGCCGGGATCGCGCACCGGGCGATGCGGCGCGCTCTGTAGCCACCTGCGGGGAAACGGCTGACGGGACGGGCGCCGTGGCAGGCTTGAGCCCTGCCGTGTGATCGTCCGAGCTGCCGGAGCGCCGAGCGTGGAACAACTGGGCCTGGTCTTCCTGCTGCTGCTCGGAGCCGTGCTGAGCGTCCCGCTCGGGGACCGGCTGGGGCTGCCCGCCCCGGTGCTGATGACCCTGTTCGGCATCGCCCTGGCCCTGGCCGAGTTCGTGCCGAACGTCGACGTCCCGCCCGACCTCATCCTGCCCCTGCTGCTTCCGCCGCTGCTCTACGCCGCTGTACGGCGCACCTCGTGGCGGCAGTTCGCGGCGAACCGGCGGCCGATCTTCCTGCTGGCCGTGGCCCTGGTGTTCGTCACGACGTTCAGCGTGGCCGCCGTCGCCGACGCGGTCGTGCCGGGGCTGCCGCTGGCCGCCGCGTTCGCGCTCGGCGCGCTGGTGGCGCCGCCCGACCCGGTCGCCGCGACCGCCGTGGCGGGACAGCTCGGGCTGCCGCGCCGGCTGGTGTCCATCCTGGAGGGCGAGGGCCTCTTCAACGACGTCACGGCGATCGTGCTCTACCACGTGGCGATCGCCGCCGCCGTCAGCGGCCAGTTCTCGCCGGGGCAGGCCGCCCTCGACTTCGTGCTGTCCGCCGTGGTGGCGCTCGCCGTCGGCGTCGCGCTCGGCTGGACCGCGAACCGGCTCCTCGACCTGCTGGGCGATCCGACCCTCCAGATCGGGCTGACGCTGCTGGTGCCGTACGCCTCCTACGTGCTGGCCGAGGAGCTGCACGGCTCGGGGGTGCTGGCCGTGCTCACCACGGCGATGTTCCTCGCCGAATACGCCTCCGACGCCGACGACGTGATGACCCGGCTCGCCGGGCACACCTTCTGGGACATCATCGACACCCTGGTCACCGGGGTCGCCTTCGGGCTGATCGGGCTCGAACTGCACATCGCCGTGCGGACCGCGTCCGGCCGCTGGGGCGAGATGCTCGGCTGGGCGGCCATGATCGCCGCCGTGGTGATCCTCGTCAGGCTGGCCTGGCTGCTGCCGGCGACCTGGCTCACCAAGAGGCTGCACGCCCGGCGGAACGACCCGGACGAGGACATCCCGGTGAGCTGGCGGGAGACCGTCGTCATGTGGTGGTCCGGGATGCGCGGGGTCGCCTCGGTGGCGCTGGCGCTGGCGATTCCGCTGAAGACGGACGACGGGGCGCCGTTCCCCGCCCGTTCCGAGATCATCTTCATCGCCTTCGGGGTGATCATGGCGACGCTGGTGCTCCAGGGGCTGACCCTGCCCTGGCTGGTGAAACGGCTGGGGGTGCGGGCCGACACCGAGCGGGAGAAGGAGTTCGAGAAACGGCTCGCGGTGCGGGCGGCGAAGGCGGCGAAGGCGCGGCTGCGGGAGATCGAGGAGGTGGAGGTGCTGCCGGAGGAGGTGTCCGAGCGGATGCTGCGGCGGGCCTTCGACATCGGGGTGCGGATCTCTCCCGAGATGGGGGAGGAGGAGCGCAGGGAGGCGCATGAGCAGCGGGTGCGGCGGGCGAAGCGGTTGCGGCGGATCGAGGGGGAGATGTTGAGCGCGGCTCGGCATGAGGTGCTCGCGGCGCGGAGTGAGCCGGGGGCGGATCCTGAGGTGGTCGACCGGGTACTGAGGCAGCTGGATGTGCGTAGCTTGCGGTAGTTGTTCGGGTTTCTGTTTTTTGGGGTCCTTTCCCCGCCCACGCGCCGCCCGTGGCAGTCGAGATGCCCGGCTCTCCTTCCGGGGTTCCCGCCGTCGGCGGCTTCCGGGGCCGCGGTCCGCGGCTTTCCTTCGCGCGGGGTGCGCTTGCCTCCGCCGCGGTGGTCCGAACCGTAGGGTGTGATCATGAGTCGGAACGTTGTGATCAGCGGTGGGGGAACCGGGATCGGGCTCGCCGCCGCGCGGGTGTTCGCTGCCGATGGGGACCGGGTGGTGCTGCTCGGGCGGCGCGCCGAGGTGCTGGAGAAGGCCGGGGTGCCGGGGGCGGTGCACTGCGCGGCCGATCTGGCCGAGCCCGGCGACGTGCGGCGGGTCGCGGAGTTCGTGCGGCAGGAGATCGGGACCGTCGACGTCCTCGTGCACAGCGCGGGCGGCAACGGCGGCCTGGAGCCCGGCCCGCCGGGCGGCGATCCGCTGGACGCCGTCCTGCACGACTGGACCGTGAACTTCCGGCTGAACGTCCTGACCGCCGTACTGCTCACCGAGGCGCTGAAGGAGCGGCTCGCCGAGCCGGGCGGGCGGGTGCTGTTCCTCAGCTCCATCGCCGCCTTCCGCGGCTCGGGGAGCGGGGCCTACGCCGCCTCCAAGGCCGCCCTGCACCCCTATCTGCACGACCTGGCCCGGCAGCTGGGCCCGCGCGGGATCACCGTGAACGCGGTCGCCCCCGGCTTCGTCGAGGACACCGGGTTCTTCGGCGGGCCCGTCGAGGCGGCCCGCCGGGAGCGGCTGGTCGCGGAGACGGCCACCGGGCGGGCCGGGGAGCCCGGGGACGTCGCCGCGACCCTGCACTGGCTGGCGTCCCCGGGCGCCGGGCACATCACCTCCCAGATCGTGCAGGTCAACGGCGGCGCCGAACGCGGCCACTGACCGGACGTCAGCGGCGCCCGGGCCGGGTCAGCCCCGGTCCGGGCGCGGGTCCGCGGCCGCTCGGCGGTTGCCGCCGCCGTCGAGGGACGCCCGGGAGCCGGGCAGCGTGGCGTCGGCGGTGTTCACCCGCGGCAGCGCGTACGGGTGTTCCAGGACCAGCCAGCGGATCATCCGCTCGCGCACCGTGACCCGTACCGTCCAGACGTCGTCGGCGTCCTTCGCCGTCATCAGCGCCCGCACCTCCATGGTGTTGGGCGTGGTGTCGGTGACGTCCAGGGTGTAGGTGCGGCCGTCCCAGGAGGGGCACTCGCGCAGGATGTCCCGCAGCTTCTCGCGCATCGCCTCCAGCGGCGCCGAGTGGTCCAGGTGCCAGTAGACGATGCCGGTCATCTGCGGGGTGCCCCGCGACCAGTTCTCGAACGGCTTGGACGTGAAGTACGACACCGGCATGGTGATCCGGCGCTCGTCCCAGGTCCGCACGGTCAGGAAGGTCAGCGTGATCTCCTCGACCGTGCCCCACTCGCCGTCCACCACGACCGTGTCGCCGATGCGCACCATGTCGCCGAAGGCGATCTGGAGCCCGGCGAACATATTGCTCAGCGTGGACTGGGCGGCCACACCGGCGACGATGCCGATGATCCCGGCCGAGGCCAGCAGCGAGGCGCCGGCCGCGCGCATCGCCGGGAAGGTCAGCAGCATCGCGGCCACGGCCACCACACCGACGACCGCCGCGACCACACGCGTGATCAGCGTCACCTGGGTCCGCACCCGCCGGACCCGGGCCGCGTCGTGGCTCGCGCGGGCGTAGCGGCTGTACGTCGTCTCCACCACGGCGCCGGCGATCCGGATCACCAGCCAGGCGGACGAGCCGATCAGGGTCAGGGTCAGGATCCGGCCGATGCCGACCTCGTTGGCCTCCAGCAGTTTCGCCTCGTCGTACGACCCTCTCAACAGGGCCGTGCACAGCACGAGCTGATAAGGGACACGGGCACGGCGCAGCAGACCCCACAGGGGGGTCTCGCTGTGCCGGCGGTCCGCCTTGCTCAGCAGTCGGTCCGTCGCCCAGCCGATGAGCAGCGTGAGGACGACCGAGCCGCCGATGACGATCACCGGGCGCAGTACGTTCTCCATGCCCCCGACCGTACTGGCACGATGGCCTCATGAACATCATGCTCTTTCACTCCGCCTACGGCCTCAGGCCCGCGGTGCGCGACGCGGCCGACCGGCTGCGCGCGGCCGGTCACGAGGTGTGGTCGCCCGATCTGTTCGACGGCCGCACCTTCGAGACGGTCGAGGAGGGCATGGCCTGCAAGGACGAGATCGGCAAGGACGAACTGCTCAGGCGTGCCGTGCTGGCCGCCGCGCCGTACTCGGAGCGCGGGCTGGTGTACGCCGGGTTCTCGCTGGGCGCGTCCATCGCGCAGACCCTGTGTCTCGGCGACGACAAGGCGCGCGGTCTGCTGCTTCTGCACGGCACGTCGGACATCGCGCCGAACGTCTCGGCGGACGAACTGCCGGTGCAACTGCACGTCGCGGAGCCCGACCCGTTCGAGACGGACGACTGGCTGAGCTCCTGGTACCTCCAGATGGGCCGCACCGGCGCCGACGTGGAGGTCTACCGCTACGCCGGGGCCGGTCACCTGTACACCGACCCCGGTCTGCCGGACTACGACGCCGAGGCCGCCGAGGCCACCTGGCGGGTGGCGCTCGGCTTCCTCGGCTCGCTGTAGTCCCGCGGTCTCACCTCAGCCGGTTCAGCCCGCGCGGTACGCGGCCCAGTTCTGCTGCATGCGGGTCACCTGGCCTGCGGTGAACTGGTACATGCAGTTGTCGTACGTGTAGTCCATGAAGTTGTGGATGGGGTCCACACCGGTCTTGTTGGTGCACGTGTCACGGCCGGTGGGGCACTGGTAGGCGGCGCTCTTCTCGGCCGGGGTGTCGGTGACGTAGTCGCCGTTGCCGTTACAGCCGCCCTGGAAGGTGTGGTACAGGCCCATCCAGTGGCCGACCTCGTGGGTCGCCGTGTCGCCCTCGTTGTAGTTGGCGGCCGAGCCGCCCGGCAGCGAGGTGTCCAGCAGGACCACGCCGTCCATGGAGGGGCTGGAGTTGTAGGAGCTGGGGAACGTGGCCCAGCCCAGCAGGCCGCCGCCGAGGTTGGCGGTGTAGATGTTGAGCGCGTTCGCGCCGCCCTTGCGCAGGGCGGTCTTCATCGCCTTCTCCGCGGTCGAGCCGGAGCTGAGGTTGTACCAGGCCGCGTTGTCCGTGTAGTCGGTCGCGGCCAGCGTGAACTGGTAGCCGGAGTCGACGTTTCCGGTGCCCTGGCCGGCGTAGGCCGCGTTCAGCACGTTCATCTGGGCGTTGACGGCGGTGGCGGAGAGCTTGCCGGTCGTGCCGCTGTGGATGACGTGGAAGTAGACCGGGACGGTGGTGGCCGCGGCGGCGGCCGTGACGCGCTTGCCGCTCGTCCGCAGCTTGTCGAGGCGCTTCTGGAGGTCGGCGTCCATGGCCTGGGCCTTGGCCGCGGTGACCTCGTTGGGCTCGGCGACCGTCTGGCCCGCGCCGGGCTTGGCCTCACGGGCGGCCGCGGGGGCGGAGTCCTCGGCGCACTCGGCACCGGTCGTGCCGGCCGCGGCGACACTGGTGGGTGCCGACAGCGGGGTGAGGAGCAAGGTTCCGGCCACGGCGGCAGTGCCGATGAGGCGTCTGCGCATGTGGGGGGATATCCGGGCGAACGCACGCATGCTGACTCCAGGTGGGGTGGGGAGTTGGTTGAGTCAGGGATCTTCCTGACCGCCGCCCGGAGATTACGTGGACATGCCGACCTGGCGAGAGGAGAGTTCAGGCCCTATCAAATTCCCGGCAAACAGGGAGGATTGGGCAAGTGAACGATCACCGCGTCCGGAGTTCGGTACCCGGATGTAACGAGAGCGGTGACCTGCGCGGGTGGTGTGTCCGGAAAAGGACCACGGCTCACACCACCCGCCGTAGCGACGTGATCTCGCCTTAACGGTTCAGTAGCACACCGGGTTTGGCTGAAAATCGTCGCTCACTGTCCGGCTCACACCGGTGAGTAGGTCCGTTCGACCTTCTGGGTGCCGCTGCGGGTGCGGTAGGAGCGCGCCCACGACGAGGTCGCGTCCGCCTTCGTCCGGTCGGACAGGACGTAGTAGTCCATCTGCGCCCGGTCGGCGGTGATGTCCAGGACGCCGTAGCCGTGGCGGTCGGTGTCGACCCAGTGGACATGCCGGTTGGCGGCGCGGATCAGCGGCGCGGCGACGGCCGACACCGTGCCCTCGGGGACCTTCACCAGGTCGTCGAGGTTGTCGGAGGTCACGGAGGTGACCACGAACTCCGTGGCGGCCGAGGCCGACAGCGGGTATGTGCCCGCGTTCACCGGCACGTCGTTCGCCCAGGCCATGTGGATGTCGCCGGTGAGGAAGACCGTGTTGCGGATGGCGTTGGACCGCAGATGCGCCAGCAGCTCGCGGCGGTCGTCCGTGTAGCCGTCCCACTGGTCGGTGTTGAGGGCCAGGCCCTCCTTCGGCAGGCCCAGCAGCTCGGCGAGCGGCTTGAGCAGGTCCGCGGTGAGCGAGCCGATGGCGAACGGCGAGATCATCACCGAGTTGCCGACCAGCCGCCAGGTGGTGTCCGAGGACTTCAGTCCCGCTTTCAGCCAGTCCAGCTGGGCCCGGCCGGTGAGCGTGCGGTCCGGGTCGTCCACCTGGCCGTTGCCCAGCTTGATCTGCTGGTCGCGGAACGAGCGCAGGTCCAGCAGCGAGAGGTCGGCGAGCTTGCCGAAGCGCAGCCGGCGGTAGGTGGTGCCGGCGATCGCCGGACGCACCGGCATCCACTCGAAGTAGGCCTGCTTGGCGGCCGCCTGACGGTTCGCGTAGGCGCCCTCGGCGCCCTCGGTGTGGTTCTCCGCGCCGCCCGACCAGGCGTCGTTGGCGATCTCGTGGTCGTCCCAGATCGCCACGACCGGCGCCTTGGAGTGCAGGGACTGGAGGTCGGGGTCGGTCTTGTAACGGCCGTGCCGGATCCGGTAGTCCGCCAGGGTGAGGATCTCGTGCGCGGGGGCGTGCGGCCGCACGACGGTGTCACGGGTGCCGTACTGGCCGTTGCCGTACTCGTAGATGTAGTCGCCGAGGTGCAGCCAGGCGTCCAGGTCGCCGCGGTCGGCGAGATGGCGGTAGGCGGAGAAGTGGCCGGCCTCCCAGTTGGCGCAGGAGACCACGCCGAAGCGGAGGTTCGCCACGGCCGCGTCGGCGGCGGGCGCGGTGCGGGTACGGGCCACGGGCGAGTCGGTGCCGCCCGCGGAGAAGCGGAAGAAGTAGTCCGTGGCGGGCGCGAGTCCGCGGATGTCCGCCTTGACCGTGTGGTCGGTGGCGGCGGTGGCGGTGGTGGAGCCCCGGCCGACGACCTGGGTGAGCGCCTTGTCGGTGGCGACGACCCAGCTCACCGTGGTGTCGGCGCCGAGCCCGGAGCCGGGGACCGCCTCGGGGTCCGGGGTCACCCGCGTCCACAGCAGGATGCCGTCGGGCAGCGGGTCGCCGGAGGCGACGCCGTGCAGGAAGGCGGGGGCCGATCCGGCGGCGCGCGCGGGTAGCGCGGCGGTCAGCGGGGCGGCGAGTACGGCTCCGGCGGCGGCGGCCTTGACGACCGAACGGCGGCGCGGAGCGGGCAGGTTGCTGCCTACGTGAGATCTGTTGCGACTGGTCACGGGCGATCAGATTACTGAGCGGTAGGCCCGTGGGTAAGCCATCGGCACGGCAAGAGCGGGCGAACTCTCAAGAGTTCGCCCGCTCTTCGGCTGTCCGTTTCCTGACGCCTGCCGTCTGACGTGGTGTTACGTGACCGGTGCCGCGTTCCGTGCGGGGAGGCGCGCCCGGCGCTCCCGCCCGGCTACTTGGTGACGCCCGCGTCCTTCAGGGCAGCCTGCCAGTCGGCGACCGTCTTCGGGTTCTCGATCGTCTTGTCGTTGATCTTGACCGTGGGCGTGGATTCGACGCCCTCGGAGTCGTCGAAGGCCTTGCTCATCTTCATCGCCCAGGCGTCGTAGGTGCCCGCCTCGACGGCGTCCTGGAACTTCTTGTTGTTCTTCAGGGCGTCGACCGTGTCCGCGACCTTGATCAGGTAGCTGTCGTCGGCGAGGTCGTCGGTGGACTCCTCGGGGTGGTACTCGGCCGAGTACAGCGCGGCCTTGTAGTCCAGGAACGCCTCGGGGCTGACGTTCAGCGCGGCGCCGAGCGCGCTCAGGGCGTTCTTGGAGCCCTCGCCGCCGAGGTTGCCGTCCAGGAAGGTGCCGATGGTGAGGGACAGCTTGTAGTCGCCGTCCGTCATGCCCTTGTTGACCGTCTCGCCGACGGTCTGCTCGAAGCTCGCGCAGGCCGGGCAGCGCGGGTCCTCGTAGAGGTGGACCACGTTGTCGGACTTGGAGTCGCCGATGACGAGCGTGGTGCCGTTCTTGCCGGAGGTGTTGGCCGGCGCGACGACGGTCGCCTTCGCGGCCTCCTCCCACTTGCCGGGCTCATTGGCCTGCACGACCGCGAAGCCGATGCCGCCGGCCGCGGCCAGCACACCGACGACCGTGCCGGCCACCACGAGCTGACGCCTGGCCTTGGCCTTCTTCGCCTCGCGCTCGCGCTCCACGCGCAGCCGCTCCCGGGCCGCCGACTTCGCCGCCTGGCTGTTCCGCTTGCTCATGCTGATGATCTCCCTGTGGGACGCGCACGTGTCGTACGCGGGATACGGGTGTGGGGGACTGCCTGTGCTCAGGTGCGGGCCGGGCCGTCGTCAGACGGCGCGGGCGGCGGAGCAGGGCGGTCCCCGGCGTCCCAGGGAGTGCGAGAGCAGCAGATCGCGCACCGGCGCGGTGCGGCGCAGCGGGCGGGGCTGCCGGGGACGGGCCGGGGTGCGCCGTACGGCGACCGCGGCGGCCGCCAGCAGCAGCGGCCGGAAGGTGGTGGCGCCGGCGGCCCGCATCAGCTGGGCCAGGGCGCGTTCGCCGCGCCGCAGCCAGAGGGCGGCCAGCAGTCCGACACCGACATGGGCGCCCAGCAGCAGCCAGGCGGTGGCCGGACCGGCCTGCCCGAGCAGGAAGGCCATCCGTTCCCCGCCGGTCACGCGGGCGAGCGGCCCGCCCACCTGGCCGGCGCACAGCAGATCCAGGCCGACCGAGCGCAGCGGACCCGCGACCGGGCCGCCGGCCTGGCCGTAACAGGTGTGCTGGCCGGTGGTGAAGACCGTGTCGGCGGCCAGCTCCAGCGGAATCAGCAGGGCGGCGATCCGCCCGAAGCCGCGCTCGGCGCCCGCCAGCGCGTAGGCCACGGCGAACACGGCGGCGGTGACCACCGCGACCGTGCCCACCGGAAGCGGAACCCCGGACAGCAGCACGTGCGACGCGGTGCTGAGGGTCACGACCACCGCCGTGAACAGCACCGCGCGCACGGCTCTGAGCTGGGTTCCGGATATGTCCATCGCCTACGAAGTGTGGCATGCGGCCGGATAAGGGACCCTTAAAGGTTCCCTGTGAGATTCGCCGAGGCGGGTTTTCGCAGGTCCGCCGGGCGACGGCGTCACAGACCCGGGATACGGCCGTTGCGGAACAGGTCGACGAAGATCTGGTGGTCGGCACGCGCGCGTGCGCCGTAGCTGTGCGCGAAGTCCACCAGCAGCGGAACGAAGCCCTCCTCGTCGGCCGCGATCGCCGCGTCGATGGCCCGCTCGGTGGAGAACGGCACCAGCGACTCGCCGGAGGTGTCGTCGGCGGCGGAGTGCATCGAGGCGGTCGCCCGGCCGAGGTCGGCCACGACGGCCGCGATCTCCTCCGGGTCGTCGATGTCGCCCCAGTCCAGGTCCACGGCGTACGGCGAGACCTCGGCGACCAGCTGGCCCGCGCCGTCCAGCTCGGTCCAGCCCAGCCACGGGTCGGCGTGGGCCTGGAGGGCGCGCTGGGAGATCACCGTGCGGTGGCCCTCGTGCCGGAAGTACTCACGGATCGCCGGGTCGGTGACGTGCCGGGACACCGCCGGGGTCTGGGCCTGCTTGACGTAGATCACCACGTCGTTCTCCAGGGCGTCGCTGTGGCCCTCCAGCAGGATGTTGTACGAGGGCAGGCCGGCCGAGCCGATGCCGATGCCGCGGCGGCCGACGACGTCCTTGACGCGGTAGGAGTCGGGGCGGGCCAGCGAGGTCTCGGGCAGCGTCTCCAGATAGCCGTCGAAGGCCGCCAGCACCTTGTAGCGGGTCGCCGCGTCCAGCTCGATGGAGCCGCCGCCGGGCGCGAAACGGCGCTCGAAGTCGCGGATCTCCGTCATCGAGTCCAGCAGCCCGAAGCGGGTCAGCGAACGGGCGTCGCGCAGGGCGCCGAGCAGCGGTCCGGTCGCCGTGTCCAGGGTGAACGGCGGCACGTCGTCGGTCTTGGCGCCGGCGGCCAGCTCGTGGACCCGCTCGCGGTACGCGCCCGCGTAGATCCCCACCATCTCGGTGATCTGCTCGTCGCTGAGGGCCTTGGCGTAGCCGATCAGCGCGACGGAGGCCGCGAAGCGCTTCAGGTCCCAGGTGAAGGGGCCGACGTAGGCCTCGTCGAAGTCGTTGACGTTGAAGATCAGCCGGCCCGTGGAGTCCATGTAGGTGCCGAAGTTCTCGGCGTGCAGGTCGCCGTGGATCCACACGCGCGAGGTGCGGTCGTCCACGTAGGGGCCGCCGTCCCCCGAGCCCAGGTCGTGGTAGAAGAGGCAGGCCGTCCCCCGGTAGAACGCGAACGCCGAGGCCGCCATCTTGCGGAACTTCACCCGGAACGCGGCCGGGTCGGCGGCCAGCAGTTCGCCGAAGGCGGTGTCGAAGACGGCGAGGATCTCCTCGCCCCTGCGCTCCACGTCGAGCTGGGGAACCGACATCGCTGGATGCCTCCTGGTGCAGATGGTGCGTGACGTATGGGGCAGGTGTGACGTTCGTCCCTCGGGACGCCCCCCGCCCACTTCCAACGCATGAAGGTACGCATAGGTGCCCGCCCGTCGCCCGGCCACCACCCCTCATCGAGGCGCTTCGCGCCGCGGTGATTATCTCCGGTGTCAGTCCTCGGGCATAGACTTCGACGCTGTCCCCCCAGACCGTCCGCATCCTGTCGTCGAGCGTTTTCCTTGGAGGCCGCGCCGTGTCGAAGCCGCCGTTCACGCACCTGCACGTCCACACCCAGTACTCGTTGCTGGACGGTGCCGCGCGGCTGAAGGACATGTTCGACGCGTGCAACGAGATGGGCATGACGCACATCGCCATGTCCGACCACGGCAACCTGCACGGCGCCTACGACTTCTTCCACACGGCCAAGAAGGCCGGGGTCACGCCGATCATCGGCATCGAGGCCTATGTCGCCCCCGAGTCCCGCCGCAACAAGCGCAAGATCCAGTGGGGCCAGCCGCACCAGAAGCGCGACGACGTCTCCGGCTCCGGCGGTTACACCCACAAGACGATCTGGGCGGCGAACTCCACCGGGCTGCACAACCTCTTCAAGCTCTCCTCCGACGCCTACGCCGAGGGCTGGCTCCAGAAGTGGCCCCGGATGGACAAGGAGACCATCTCCCAGTGGTCCGAGGGGCTCATCGCCTCCACCGGCTGCCCCTCCGGCGAGCTCCAGACCCGGCTGCGGCTCGGCCAGTTCGACGAGGCCCTGAAGTCGGCCGCCGAGTACCAGGACATCTTCGGCAAGGACCGCTACTTCCTGGAGCTGATGGACCACGGCATCGAGATCGAGCGCCGGGTCCGTGACGGCCTGCTGGAGATCGGCAAGAAGCTCGGCATCCCGCCGCTGGTCACCAACGACTCGCACTACACCTACGCGCACGAGGCCACCGCCCACGACGCGCTGCTGTGCATCCAGACCGGCAAGAACCTCTCCGACCCGGACCGCTTCAAGTTCGACGGCACCGGCTACTACCTGAAGTCCACGGACGAGATGTACGCCGTCGACTCCTCGGACGCCTGGCAGGAGGGCTGCCGCAACACCCTCCTGGTGGCCGAGCAGATCGACACCACCGGCATGTTCCTCGAGAAGAACCTCATGCCGAAGTTCGACATCCCCGAGGGCTACACCGAGGTCAGCTGGTTCCGCGAGGAGACCATGCGCGGCATGGAGCGCCGCTTCCCGGGCGGCATCCCGGAGGACCGCGTCAAGCAGGTCGAGTACGAGATGGACACCATCATCTCGATGGGCTTCCCGGGCTACTTCCTCGTGGTCGCCGACTTCATCATGTGGGCCAAGAAGCAGGGCATCGCGGTCGGCCCCGGCCGCGGCTCCGCGGCCGGCTCGATCGTCGCCTACGCCCTCGGCATCACCGACCTCGACCCGATCCCGCACGGACTGATCTTCGAGCGCTTCCTCAACCCCGAGCGCATCTCGATGCCCGACGTCGACATCGACTTCGACGAGCGCAGGCGCGTCGAGGTGATCCGGTACGTGACGGAGAAGTACGGCTCCGACAAGGTCGCCATGATCGGCACCTACGGCAAGATCAAGGCCAAGAACGCCATCAAGGACTCCGCGCGCGTGCTGGGCTACCCGTACGCGATGGGCGACCGCCTCACCAAGGCCATGCCGCCGGACGTCCTCGGCAAGGGCATCCCGCTCTCCGGCATCACCGACCCGCAGCACCCCCGGTACTCCGAGGCCGGCGAGATCCGGGCGATGTACGAGAACGAGCCGGACGTCAAGAAGGTCATCGACACCGCGCGCGGTGTGGAGGGCCTGGTCCGGCAGATGGGTGTGCACGCGGCCGGCGTGATCATGTCCAGCGAGCCGATCGTCGAGCATGCCCCGATCTGGGTGCGGCACACCGACGGCGTGACCATCACGCAGTGGGACTACCCGCAGTGCGAGTCGCTCGGCCTGCTGAAGATGGACTTCCTCGGCCTGCGGAACCTGACCATCATGGACGACGCCGTCAAGATGGTGAAGGCGAACAAGGGCGTCGAGCTGGACCTGCTCGGCCTGCCCCTGGACGACCCGAAGACCTTCGAACTGCTCCAGCGCGGCGACACCCTCGGCGTCTTCCAGTTCGACGGCGGACCCATGCGGTCCCTGCTGCGGCTGATGAAGCCCGACAACTTCGAGGACATCTCCGCCGTCTCGGCCCTGTACCGGCCGGGCCCGATGGGCATGAACTCGCACACGAACTACGCGCTGCGCAAGAACAAGCAGCAGGAGATCACGCCGATCCACAAGGAGCTGGAGGCGCCTCTCGAAGAGGTCCTCGCGGTCACCTACGGCCTGATCGTCTACCAGGAGCAGGTGCAGAAGGCCGCCCAGATCATCGCGGGCTACTCGCTCGGCGAGGCCGACATCCTCCGCCGCGTGATGGGCAAGAAGAAGCCCGAGGAGCTGGAGAAGAACTTCGTCATCTTCCAGGCCGGCGCCCGCAAGAACGGCTACAGCGACGAGGCCATCCAGTCCCTGTGGGACGTGCTGGTCCCGTTCGCCGGCTACGCCTTCAACAAGGCGCACTCCGCCGCGTACGGCCTGGTCTCGTACTGGACCGCCTACCTGAAGGCGAACTACCCGGCCGAGTACATGGCGGGGCTGCTGACCTCGGTGAAGGACGACAAGGACAAGTCGGCCGTCTACCTCAACGAGTGCCGCCGCATGGGCATCCGGGTGCTCCCGCCGAACGTCAACGAGTCCGAGTCCAACTTCGCCGCCCAGGGCGACGACGTGATCCTCTTCGGCCTGTCCGCCGTGCGCAACGTCGGCACCAACGTCGTGGAGTCGATCATCAAGTGCCGCAAGGCCAAGGGGAAGTACGCCTCCTTCCCCGACTACCTCGACAAGGTCGACGCGGTCGTCTGCAACAAGCGCACCACGGAGTCGCTGATCAAGGCCGGCGCCTTCGACACCATGGGACACACCCGCAAGGGCCTGACCGCGCAGTACGAGCCGATGATCGACAACGTGGTCGCGGTCAAGCGCAAGGAGGCCGAGGGCCAGTTCGACCTCTTCGGCGGCATGGGCGAGGAGAGCAGCAGCGAGCCGGGCTTCGGGCTGGACGTGGAGTTCTCACCCGACGAGTGGGACAAGACCTATCTGCTCGCCCAGGAGCGGGAGATGCTCGGTCTCTACGTCTCCGACCACCCGCTGTTCGGCCTGGAGCACGTGCTGTCCGACAAGGCCGACGCGGGCATCGCCCAGCTCACCGGCGGTGAGCACGCGGACGGGGCGGTCGTCACCATCGGCGGCATCATCTCCGGCCTCCAGCGCAAGATGACCAAGCAGGGCAACGCCTGGGCCATCGCCACCGTCGAGGACCTGGCCGGTTCCATCGAGTGCATGTTCTTCCCGGCGACCTACCAGCTGGTGTCGACCCAACTCGTCGAGGACGCCGTGGTGTTCGTCAAGGGCCGCCTCGACAAGCGCGAGGACGTGCCGCGGCTGGTCGCCATGGAGCTGATGGTCCCCGACCTGTCCACGGCGGGCACCAACGCGCCCGTGATCCTCACCATCCCGGCCATGAAGGTCACCCCGCCGATGATCAGCCGTCTCGGCGAGATCCTCAGCCACCACAAGGGTGACAGCGAGGTCCGCATCAAGCTCCAGGGGCCGACCAGGACGACCGTGCTGCGGCTGGACCGGCACCGGGTCAAGCCCGACCCGGCGCTGTTCGGCGATCTGAAGGTGCTGCTCGGCCCGTCCTGTCTGGCCGGCTGACCGGCACCCGGAAACAGGCCGACCGGGGCCGCGACGGACGGACGGACGGCGTGAGGGGCGCACCCGCAGCGGGTGCGCCCCTCACGTGTGCCTGGGTCTCAACAACCCTTTATGAAGGTGTCAGTTGTGACCGAAGCGCTTCTGCCTGCCCTTGCGGGCCACGTCGCCGGGAGTCACCTGCGCCATCCGCTGTTCCGCCTGCTGCTCCATCGAGGACTGCTGTGCGGACTGCTGCATGCGCTCGGACTGCGGCTGCTTGCGCTCACGGTTCTTGTTCTTGGCCATGGTGATCTGCCTCCTGAGGGTGATCTAGGGGCCAGGGCCGCGACCAGATTCACATAGCCTGACAAAGAGCGCATTTCGGATAATTACCGTGTGTGACAGGCGTGGTCGCGGAGTGACGCCCCGAAACGCCACGCCGAAGATCGAGTTCCGGCCGTTAACCCACGCGCGGTCGGGCAGACTCGAAGCGAGCCGCAAGCAAAACTCCCAGGAAGAGGGTGAGTCGTGTGGACCGCTGCATCGTCCTGGTGGACGCCGGGTATCTGCTGGGGGCCGCCGCCAGTCTCCTCGCCGGGGAACCGTCCAGGTCCCGCATCACCGTCGACCACGCGGCCCTCATCCAGGGTCTGCGCGAGCGCGCCGAGTCCGAGACCGAGCGCCCCCTGCTGCGCATCTACTGGTTCGACGGCGCCCCCGACCGCGTCCCCCAGCCCGAGCACCGCAGGCTGCGGGTGATGCCCCGGGTCACCGTCCGGCTGGGAGCCCTGACCCGCAGCGACGGACGCTGGGCCCAGAAGGGCGTCGACGCGGCCATGCACGCCGAACTGACCGAACTGGCCCGCAACCGCGCCTGCTCCGACATCGTCCTGGTCACCGGCGACGGCGATCTGCTGCCCGGCATGATGGCCGCCAAGGAGCACGGGGTCGCCGTCCACCTCTGGGCCGTCCAGGCCGCCGACGGCGACTACAACCAGTCGGAGGACCTGGTCGCCGAGGCCGACGAGCGGCGCGTGCTGGACCGGACCTGGATCACCAAGGCCGTCCGGGCCAAGGAACTGAGCGGGATCTGCGCGCCGCCGCCCGCGCCTCGGCCGGAGATCGCCGCGATCCTGTCCGCACCGCTGCCCGACGCGAGCCTGCCCGGCACCGAGCGGCCCGCCGACGAGCCCGCGCAGCATCCCGCCGCCGGGACGCGGCCCGCCGACCAGGAGCGGGTGCCCGCGCCCAAGGGCGTGCCCACCCCCAAGGACCTCGCCGCCCTGCGCGGACCCGGCACGCACGCCGTGCAGCACCCGGCGAGCGCGACCCTGCGCTGGTCCTCCGACAAGGGCTGGGTCGACCGGCCCGGCGTCGGCGCCGAGCCGCCGGAGATCGCCGCCATGCCGACGCTGGCGCAGCTCACCACGGCCGAGCAGCGCTGGGCCGACCGGGAGGAGGACATCACGACCGTCGGCGGCGACCCGTACGAGGTCGGGCAGGTGTTCGCCCGCCGGTGGATGGCCCGGCTGGGGGACCAGGGGCATCTCCAGCGGCTGTCGGGCATGTACCCGCGCATCCCGCACCGGATCGACGGCGAACTGCTGCGGTACGCGGCCCGCTTCGGGCTGCTGGCCCACAAGGACGACCAGATCGACGAGCACGACCGGTACGCGATCCGGGCGGGCTTCTGGCGCGAGTTCGACGTCCCCACGGCCCCGGAGCACGCGCCCGCCGGGGAGTGAGCCGGCAGGACCCTACGGGCCGTGGCCGGGGAGCGGGGCATGGCCCGTACGGCCGCCGGGGGGCGGTGGCCGGGAAAAGGGTGTACGGGCGGTTTTGCGGTGATGGGCCGCCCCGGGGGCATGTGCGCCGTCCCGACCCCGTAGTCTCGTCCCTTGTGAGTACGCGCGCGGGACATGCCCCTGGACACCCCGGTGATGTGGTGTGCGCGGTGCGCGGGCTGACCAAGACGTATCCGGCGATGCGCGGCCGACGAGGAGTGCCCGCGGTGCCCGAGGTGCGGGCCACCGACGACGTGGAGCTCGACATCCGGCGTGGCGAGATCTTCGGCCTGCTCGGGCCGAACGGGGCCGGGAAGACCACGCTCGTACGCCAGCTCACCGGGCTGATGCGGCCCGACGGCGGGAGCGTGCACATCCTCGGGCACGACATCGTGCGCCACCCGGAGCGGGCCGCGCGCATCCTCGCCTACCTGGGGCAGGAGTCGACCGCCCTGGACGAGCTGACCGTGTCGCTGGCCGCCGAGACGACCGGGCGGCTGCGCGGGCTCGAGGCCCGGCAGGCGCGCGCCGAGCGGGACTCCGTGCTGGAGGAGCTCGGGCTGACCGCGCTCGCCTCACGGCCCCTGAAGAAACTCTCCGGCGGGGAGCGCCGGCTGGCCTGCCTCGCCGCCGCGCTGGTCGGCGAGCGCCCGCTGCTGGTGCTGGACGAGCCCACCACCGCGATGGACCCGGTGGCGCGGCGGGCCGTGTGGTCCGCCGTGGACCGCCGGCGCGCCGAGCACGGTACGACGGTGCTGCTCGTCACCCACAACGTCATCGAGGCCGAGACGGTCCTGGACCGGGTCGCCGTGCTCGACCGGGGCCGGGTGATCGCCTGCGACACACCCGCCGGGCTCAAGGAGCGGGTGGCCGGCGAGGTCCGCGTCGAACTGGTGTGGCGGGACCGGGCGCCGCTGGAGGTGCCCGAGGTCGCGGCGCTGCGCGAGGGGGCCGAGGAGTCCGGCCGCCGCTGGACGCTGCGGCTGGCCCCGGAGGAGGCCCGCGCGGTCGTGGCCACCGTCACCGGCGGTGCCGCGTTCGCCGCGCTGGACGACTTCACCCTGGCCACGCCCAGCCTGGAGGACGTCTATCTGGCCCTGGGCGGGGCCGCGCGGCAGGGGCTGGTGAAGGCGTGAACGGCAGGGCCGCGGTCGCCGTACGGGAGAATGCACGCGTTGGGGCGAGATCCGCAGTGAACCCCAGGAAGGGGAGCAGCGCGAGGTGAGTGTCGTACCCGCAGAGGTGCTGCCGGGCGGTGTCCTGGAGACGGGGGAGCGGGCCGCGGACCCGGCCGAGCTCGGGCCGCGGGCGCGGCTGTGGCCGTCCCTGGCGGCCGTGTACCGGGCGCAGCTGTCCCGGGCACGGGTGGCGCGCATCCCACTGCTGTTCGTGGCGACCTTCCAGTCGGTCGGCATCCTGATCATGATGCGCGGGGTGGTCGACGGCGGCAGCCAGGCCGAGCACGTGGTGGCCGGTTCGGCGGTGCTCGTCGTGGCCTTCGTCGCACTGAACCTGCTGGCGCAGTACTTCGGGCAGCTGCGGTCGACCGGCGGACTCGACCACTACGCGACCCTGCCGGTGCCGCCGGCCGCGGTCGTGCTGGGCGCGGCGGGGGCCTACGCCTCCTTCACCGTGCCGGGGACCTTCGTCACGGCCGCCTTCGGCTGTGTGCTGTTCGGGCTGCCCCTGACCAACCTGTGGATTCTCCTCGCGGTCGTCCCGCTCGCCGGGGCCGCCCTGTCCGGGCTCGGCGCGGCCCTCGGGCTGCTCGCGCCGCGGCCGGAGCTGGCCACCGTGCTGGGGCAGCTCGGCATGTCCGCGGCGCTGCTGCTGGGCGTGCTGCCGCCGGAGCGGATGCCGCAGATCGTGCGGCTGGCCCGTGATCTGCTGCCCTCGACCTACGGTGTCGAGGCGTACGCCCGCACCTTCTCGGCGGATCCCGACTGGGCCGTGGTGGCCGTGGACCTCGCGGTGTGCGCGGGGGTCGGGGGCATCTCGCTGGCCGTGGCGACGTGGGCGTACCGCCGGGCTGCCGTCCGGTGACGCACCGGGCGGGCGGGCCTGGCACGATGTCAGGGTGACCGCACCGTTTACTCCGCCTCCGCCGCCGCACGAGCAGTCGGCGCACAGCCAGTCCCACTCGCCCCATGCCGCATGGCCGCCGCCGTCGGGCGGGGCCGGTCACGACGGGGCGTACGGGTACGGACAGGACGGTCCCGGGATGCGGACGGAGCTGCGTGAGGCCGCCGTGATCACCGTCGCGGTGGCGCTGACCGGAGTGCTGCTCGGCGCGCTGTGGAACTGGCTCGCGCCGCGCATTCCGCTGATCGGCGAGGTGACCGACGGAAGCTGGGTCGTCTACGTCAAGGAGACCGAGGGCGAGCAGGCCATCGGCACCGACGGAACGTTCGCCCTCCTGGGGCTGGCCTTCGGCGTGGTCACGGCCCTGGCCGTCTTTCTCGTCCGCCGCCGGGGCGGTGTCCCCCTGGTCGTCGCCCTCGGCCTCGGCGGCCTGCTCGGCTCGCTGGTGGCCTGGCGTTTCGGCCTGTGGCTCGGCCCGGCCGACGACGTCCTCGCGCACGCGAAGGAGGCCGGACAGGGGGTCACCTTCTCTGCCCCCCTGAAGCTGAATGCCAAGGGCGCGCTCCTGGCCTGGCCCCTGGGCGCCCTCCTCTTCCACCTGGGCCTCACAGCCCTCTTCGGCCCCAGAGACCCCGAACCCCCCATGCACCCCCAACACCACCACAAGTAGCCCCTCCAGCACGCCGGAGGGCCCACAGGGGGCGCGAGGAACCGCACGACAAGCCACCGCCGACGGGGCCTTAAGGGGCGCGGGGAGCTGCGAGACAAGCCACGGACGACCGGGGTCTTGAGTGGCGCGGGGAACCGCGCAAAAAGCCACGGACGACCCGGGCCTTCAGGGGCGCGGGGAACTGCGCGAAAACCACGGACAACCCGCACGCCGGCATCCGCAAGCCCCCCCACCGGGCCTTCAGGGGCGCGGGGAACTGCGCGAAAACCACGGACAACCCGCACGCCGACATCCGCAAGCCCCCCACCGGGTCCGTAGGGGCGCGGGGAACTGCGCGACAAGCCACGGACGACCGGGGTCTTGAGGGGCGCGGGGAACTGCGCGAAAAGCCACCGACCACCCGCGGCCGAACACGCAACCGCAGGCCCCCACCCCGCCCAACCGCCGGACGGCAGTCGGCTACCCCCGCCCGATGCCCGCAAGCACCGCCCCCGTCAGCGAAGCCAGATCCCCGGGAGCCAGCTCCACCTCCAACCCCCTCCGCCCCGCGGACACACAGATCGTCGCGTGCGACGAGGCGGACTCGTCCAGCACGGTGGGCAACCGCTTCCGCTGCCCCAGCGGAGAGATCCCACCCCGCACATACCCCGTCGTACGCTCGGCCAGCGCCGGATCGGCCATCGCGGCCTTCTTCCCGCCCACCGCCGACGCCAGCGCCTTGAGATCGAGGGACCCGGCCACCGGGACCACGGCCACGGTCAGCGCGCCGTCGACGTCGGCCACCAGCGTCTTGAACACCCGGTCGGGGGACACCCCCATCGCCTCGGCGGCCTCCTCGCCGTAGGAGGGGTGGGACGGGTCGTGGTCGTAGGCGTGGACCGTGTACTCCACGCCCGCCGCGGTGAGCGCCACCGTCGCCGGCGTACCGCCCTGCTGCTTCTTCGCCTTCTTCGCCATGTCCTCAGTTCAGACTCGTACGGCCGCGCGTCAGGTCCATCGCCGGCAGGGAGGGCAGATTGCGGATGATCGCCGTCTCCGCGCGCAGGAGCTTCAGCTCGTCACGGAGCCGCGACGCCGTGTCCGGGGCCTGGAGCAGCCGCTGCTTGGTGGGCGTGTCGAGCACCATCGCGGCGGCCACCAGGTAGGACACCACGGACGGTTCGTCGGGCAGTTCGGCCCCGCTCGCGAGGGAGCGTTCGCGGGCGCCGGCCAGCCGTTTCTGGTACTGGCGGAAGGCCCGCAGGGTGCCTTCCGCGAGCGCCCCCGCCTCGTCGCCCGGGTCCTCCGGCAGCGGTTCCAGCTCGGCCATCAGGAACGGTCCCGACGCGTCGACCGAGACCAGCCGCACCCGGGTCGTCCCGGTGGCCAGCACCTCGAACGAGCCGTCGGGCCGCTCCCGGATCGTCGCCGCGTCGGCGATACAGCCCACCCCGTGGAAGGCATTGACGGGATCGGGGCCGAAGCCCGCGGCGGGGCCGCGTTCCGGCACCGCGTTCGGATCGGGCATGCCCGACTCGCTCGGCGCGACCTCGTGGCCGTCGCGGATGGCGACGACGGCGAACCGGCGGGCTTCCTCCTCGGGTGTCTTCAGAAGGGTCTGCATCATGGCGCGATAGCGCTCCTCGAAGACGTTCAGCGGAAGCACGAGCCCCGGGAACAGCACCGAGTTCAGCGGAAAGAGCGGCAGGCGGACGGTGGTCACGGCGCCAAAGCCTAATGGTCGGCGGAGCGTGCGCGTCCGGCGTGCCCGGTGTGCGGATGCCGGGCGCCGCCCAGTTCGACCGCCCGGCCCCCCGCGAGCAGCCCCGCCCGCACCCGTAGGAACACCCCGAGCGGCTCCTCCCCGGCCCGGTCCCAGGGGAAGGACGTGGCGTACGGACCGGTCAGCCGCAGCTGGTCCAGGGCGTCCGCGTACCGGTCCAGCCGCACCAGCACACAGGCCAGCAGATTGCGGATCTGCGCGGGCCACGGGTCGGCCGCCGGGAACCGTGCGGACAGCGCGACGGCCCGGTCGGCGGCAGCGTCCAGCCGGGCGCGCGGCACCTCGGGCCCGCAGCCGTCGGCCAGATACGCGAAGGCGGCCCGTACCGGCAGCGCCTGCACCAGGGAGTCCGGCGGGGCGTCCTGCGCAGCACGGTCGGCGAAGTCGAAGCACTCCGCGTGCGAGCCGTGGTACGACGCGGCCAGATACCGCAGCGCGGCCACATGGCAGCCGTAGTGGTGCGGGGCGCGCCGGACCGCCGCCTCCCACAGCTCGCCGAAGTACTTGTGCCCGGCCCGGGTGCCGCGCGCGTGGTCCAGCGCCAGCCGCCACGGCACCGGGTCGCGGTGGTCGCCGTGCGCGGTGGCCGTGATCGCCGGGCTCACCTCCCGCAGCAGCTCCGCGCGTGCCGGGGACCCCCACACCCGGTCCACCGCGAGCTGCGCGCCGACCAGCAGGGCGTCGGGGTCGAGCGGGGAGGCCGCGCGCCACGCCTGGAACCACTCGGGGCGCGCGTGCGCGAAGAACGCCAGCCGGACGACATACCGGTCGCGCAGCTCCCACTCGCCGCGCGCCCGGGTCCCGGCGAGCAGCAGGGCGGCCGGGGCGAAGTCGCCGCGCCCGGCGCCGACCAGCGCCGGGCCGAGGCGGTCGTCGGGCGCGTCGAGGAGCACCTCGTCGTCGGCCGGGAGTCCGGGGACGGGGTGGGGGACCCGCGCGGGGGGACGGGAGATCCGGGCGGCGCGGCGGAACGGGGGCAGCAGAGCCATGGTGTCGACCATTGAAGGACCGCAGGTCCGGCACGCGCCAGTCCCTGTGGCCAACCCGTCGAAGGTTGTACGCCCGTCGGTCAAGGGCAGGTAAAGACAGTGCTCACCGGTCACCCGGGCCGCAGCAGCCTCGTCGCCCCCGCCGCCACCGTGGTGGCCAGGATCCAGCCCAGCAGCACCAGCGCGGCCCCCAGCCACTGCCAGCCGCCCTGCAACTGCCAGAGCCCCACCTGGCCGAGGTCGATCACCGGCAGCAGCAGGTCGAGGGCGAACAGCGCCGGGTTCCACGGCGGCTCCTCGCCCATGCCCATGGCGCCGCCCCCGACCCCCGTGCCGCTCGCCGGCCGCCCCGCGTACGCGAAGGCCAGCGATCCCGCCGCCCACAGCACCGCCATCCACAGCGCGGCGCGCCCCGGCCGGTAGCCGTAGGCCACGGTCCAGTCCTGGAGGTAGCCCCACACCTTGGGACCCAGCGGCAGCGTCTCGCGGCGGCGCCGCTGCTTGGCGAGCAGCACCTCGCGCGCGTCCTCGTCCTCACCGCCCGCCCGCAGCACCGCCGCCAGCCGCTCGTACGGCTCCGGGCTGTACTCGGCGGTCGCGGCCGCCACCCACGCCAGCCGCTGCGCGGGGGAGAAGGGCCCGTGCGGCACCAGGTTCTCGTAGGCGAAACCCCCTATGTGCAGCCGCCCCGGCCCCGGCCAGCTGCTCGCCCGGTCGACCAGGTTGACGATCCGCGCCCCGGACAGCGCCACGCTGCCGAACTGCGGCGCCTCGCCCAGGAACCGCAGCTCGGGCGTCTGCACCCGGCGCAGCGACAGCTCCTGGTCCTCCGACAGCTCCAGCCGGGCCCGCTCCAGGTCGACGGCGTCCCCGAACCGGCCGTCGTCCAGGCGGGCCCCGCCCACGCACTCGAAGGGGCGGATGCGTGTCCCGCGCGGCGGGGTCACCCCGGTCGGCAGGCCGCTGCCGATGGCCGCCGGGGTCATGTACACCGTCCGCCCGACGGTCAGCTGCGGCGCGTTCAGCGCGAGCCGGGCCTCCGGGTTCACCAGCCGCGCCCCGCGCAGACTCAGCGACACGCCGACGCTCGCGCCGCGCAGACTCAGCTCGCCGTACGACTCCAGCAGCTCTGCCTGGAGGTCCTGGCCCACGCTCATGCCGTCCCCGGTGAGGGAGCGGCCGCGCCGGTCGGGGTGCACGACGGCCTGGTTCAGCATCAGGTCGGTGCCGATGTGGGCGTCGGTGAGCCGGACGCCGCGGGAGAAGCGGCAGCGCGGCAGATGCAGATCGCCCTCGGTGTGCACCCGGGCCGCCTCCAGCCGGGGCACCGCGCAGTTCACCAGCCGTACCGTGGTGAAACGGGCCTCCGGCAGCAGCACCTCGCGGTCGAAACGGCAGCCGTGCAGCTCCACGTAGGGCACCACCGTGCCGCCCGCCAGATCGAAGGGGTCGGTGATCCGCACCCCGGTGAGCTTCAGCGAGGACACCCGCCCGGCCAGCGCGGGCGGCCCGTCCAGCAGCAGCCAGCACACGATCCGGGCCCGTACGGTGCGCTCCGCGCCCCAGACCCGCCCGCCGTGCGGGTCGTCGACGAGCGGATCGCCGCTGCTCAGGTCGTACACGGTGCCGTTGCGGAACGCCTGCCACATGCCCACCTCGGCGGCCGTCAGCTCCTCGGGAGGCTCACCGTCCCCCACGGTCACGGCTGGTCACCTCCCTCCCCGGCAGCACATGGACGCGTACGACGGTGATGCCCGGTGAGTGACGGTCCGAACGCCGATGGTGAAGGTGATGTTCCACGGTCTGTATCAGCCATTGATACGCGCGGACGGCCGGTGACGGCGGTCTGGGACAATGGGCACCGTGATCTCCCGAATCGATCTGCGCGGCGATGCCCTCCCGGAGGGTCCCGCCCTGCGCGACCTGCTGCCCCGAGCCGACTTCGACGTACAGGCCGCCCTCGAGAAGGTGCGTCCCATCTGCGAGGCCGTGCATCATCGTGGCGACGCGGCGCTGATCGACTTCGCGGAGAAGTTCGACGGGGTCCGGCTGGAGCGGGTGCGGGTGCCCGCCGAGGCGCTCACCGAGGCGCTCGACGAGCTCGACCCGGCCGTGCGCGCCGCGCTGGAGGAGACCATCCACCGCGCCCGCCTCGTCCACCGCGAGCAGCGCCGCACCACCCACACCACCCAGGTCGCGCCCGGCGGCACGGTCACCGAGAAGTGGGTGCCGGTCGACCGCGTCGGCCTGTACGCCCCCGGCGGCCGGTCCGTGTACCCGTCCTCCGTGGTGATGAACGTCGTGCCCGCCCAGGAGGCCGGCGTCGAGTCCATCGCGCTCGCCTCGCCCGCCCAGGCCGAGTTCGACGGCCTGCCGCACCCGACGATCCTTGCCGCGTGCGCGCTGCTGGGCGTCGACGAGGTGTACGCGGCCGGCGGCGCCACCGCCGTCGCGATGTTCGCGTACGGCACCGAGTCCTGCCCGCCCGCCAACATGGTCACCGGCCCCGGCAACATCTGGGTCGCCGCCGCCAAGCGCTACTTCACCGGCAAGATCGGCATCGACGCGGAGGCCGGCCCGACCGAGATCGCCGTCCTCGCCGACGACACCGCCGACCCGGTCCACGTCGCCTCCGACCTGATCAGCCAGGCCGAGCACGACCCGCTCGCGGCGGCCGTCCTCGTCACCGACTCGGTGGACCTCGCGGACGCGGTCGAGAAGGAGCTGCAGACCCAGGTCGCGGCCAGCAAGCACGTCGACGACCGGATCGTCCCGGCCCTCAAGGGCAAGCAGTCCGCGATCGTGCTGGTCGACGGCGTCGAGGAGGGCCTGCGGGTCGTCGACGCGTACGGCGCCGAGCACCTGGAGATCCAGACGGCCGACGCGGCCGCCCTGGCCGCCCGGGTGCGCAACGCGGGCGCGATCTTCATCGGCCCCTGGGCACCCGTGTCGCTCGGCGACTACGCCGCCGGGTCCAACCACGTCCTGCCCACCGGCGGCTGCGCCTGCCACTCCTCGGGCCTGTCCGTCCAGTCCTTCCTGCGCGGCATCCACATCGTCGACTACACGAAGGACGCGCTGGCCGAGGTCGCGCACCACGTGGTGACGCTGGCGGAGGCGGAGGACCTGCCCGCGCACGGCGCGGCGATCAAGGCAAGGTTCGGCTGGAAGGTGCCGGAGAGCAAGTGAACGACGTAAGGATCGACGATCTTCCCGTACGGGACGAGCTGCGCGGCAAGACCCCCTACGGCGCGCCCCAGCTGGACGTACCCGTACGGCTGAACACCAACGAGAACCCCTACCCGCTGCCCGAGCCGCTGGTCGAGCGGATCACCGAGCGGGTGCGGGAGGCGGCCCGGCATCTCAACCGCTACCCGGACCGGGACGCGGTCGAGCTGCGCACGAAGCTCGCCGAGTATCTGACGAACACCTCGGGCCACGAGGTGGGCCTCGCCAACGTGTGGGCGGCGAACGGCTCCAACGAGGTCATCCAGCAGCTGCTCCAGACCTTCGGCGGGCCGGGCCGTACCGCGATCGGCTTCGAGCCCTCGTACTCGATGCACGGGCTGATCGCGCGCGGCACGGGCACCGGCTGGATCTCGGGGCCCCGCTCCGACGACTTCACCATCGACCTCGCGGCGGCCGAGAAGGCCATCGCCGAGCACCGGCCCGACGTCGTCTTCGTCACCACCCCCAACAACCCCACGGGCAACGCGGTCCCGGCCGAGACGGTCCTCGCGCTGTACGAGGCCGCGCAGGCCGCCAAGCCGTCGATCGTGGTGGTCGACGAGGCGTACGTCGAGTTCAGCCACGGCGACTCGCTCCTGCCGCTGCTGGCGGGCCGGCCGCATCTCGTCGTCTCCCGCACGATGTCCAAGGCGTTCGGCGCGGCGGGCCTCAGGCTCGGCTATCTCGCCGCGCACCCGGCCGTCGTGGACGCGGTCCAGCTGGTCCGGCTGCCGTACCACCTGTCGGCCGTCACCCAGGCGACCGCGCTGGCCGCGCTGGAACACACCGACACCCTGCTCGGTTACGTCGAGCAGCTGAAGGCCGAGCGGGACCGGCTGGTGAGCGAGCTGCTGGCGATCGGCTTCGAGGTGACCGCCTCGGACGCCAACTTCGTCCAGTTCGGCCGGTTCGACGGCGAGGGCGGCGCCCACGCCGCCTGGCAGAAGATCCTCGACCGGGGTGTCCTGGTCCGGGACAACGGCGTACCCGGCCGGCTGCGGGTCACCGCCGGCACCCCCGAAGAGAACGACGCGTTCCTCGACGCGGTCCGTGCTGTGTTTGCCCCGGGGGCGACCCCCGGACCCCCGGCGGAGAAGAAGGAGCAGAACGCATGAACCGCGTAGGACGCGTGGAGCGGGTCACGAAGGAGACCTCGGTCCTCGTCGAGATAAACCTCGACGGCACGGGCCAGGTCGACGTGGCGACCGGTGTCGGCTTCTACGACCACATGCTCGACCAGCTCGGCCGGCACGGTCTGTTCGACCTGACCGTGAAGACCGAGGGCGATCTGCACATCGACTCGCACCACACCATCGAAGACACCGCCCTCGCGCTCGGCGCCGCCTTCAAGCAGGCCCTCGGCGACAAGGTCGGCATCTACCGCTTCGGCAACTGCACGGTCCCGCTGGACGAGTCCCTCGCCCAGGTCACGGTCGACCTGTCCGGCCGCCCGTACCTCGTGCACACCGAGCCCGAGAAGATGGCGCCGATGATCGGCGAGTACGACACCACGATGACCCGGCACATCCTGGAGTCCTTCGTCGCCCAGGCGCAGATCGCGCTGCACGTGCACGTGCCCTACGGCCGCAACGCGCACCACATCGTGGAGTGTCAGTTCAAGGCGCTCGCCCGCGCCCTGCGCTACGCCTCCGAGCGCGACCCGCGCGCGGCCGGCATCCTCCCGTCCACGAAGGGTGCCCTGTGAACGGCCTCTCCACGGTCCTGATCGTCGTCGGCCTGTTCCTGGTCGGCGGCATCATCTCCTTCGCCAAGCAGGAGATGCCCAAGAGCCTGATCGTGCTGCTCTCCATCGGCGCCGCGATGTGTCTCGCCGCGGGTGTCCTCAGGCTGGAGGTGTGGAGTTGACCACCGGAACCAAGAAGGTCGTCGTCTTCGACTACGGCTTCGGCAACGTCCGTTCCGCCGAGCGTGCCCTCGCGCGCGTGGGCGCCGACGTCGAGATCACCCGTGACTTCGACAGGGCGATGAACGCCGACGGTCTGCTGGTGCCCGGCGTCGGCGCCTTCGCCGCCTGCATGAACGGCCTGCGCGAGGCCCGCGGCGACTGGATCGTCGACCGGCGGCTGTCCGGCGGACGCCCGGTCATGGGCATCTGCGTCGGCATGCAGATCCTCTTCGCGCGCGGCATCGAGCACGGCGTGGAGACCGAGGGCCTGGACGAGTGGCCCGGCTCGGTCGAGCCGCTCCAGGCCGAGATCGTGCCCCACATGGGCTGGAACACCGTCGACGCCCCGGCCGACTCGCAGCTGTTCGCCGGCCTCGACGCGGACGCGCGCTACTACTTCGTGCACTCCTACGCCGTGCAGGACTGGTCGCTGGAGATCAACAACCCGCTCATCGCCGCGCCCAGGGTCACCTGGACGACCTACGGCAAGCCCTTCGTGGCCGCCGTCGAGAACGGCGCGCTGTGGGCCACGCAGTTCCACCCCGAGAAGTCCGGCGACGCCGGAGCCCAGCTCCTCACCAACTGGATCGGAACCCTGTAGAGACATGGCCAAGCTCGAACTCCTCCCCGCCGTCGACGTGCGCGACGGACAGGCCGTCCGTCTGGTGCACGGCGAGTCCGGCACCGAGACCTCCTACGGCTCCCCGCTGGAGGCCGCCCTGGCCTGGCAGCGCTCCGGCGCCGAGTGGCTGCACCTGGTCGACCTGGACGCCGCGTTCGGCACCGGCGACAACCGGGAGCTGATCGCCGAGGTCGCCAAGGCCATGGACATCAAGGTGGAGCTGTCCGGCGGCATCCGCGACGACGCCTCCCTCGCGGCGGCTCTCGCCACCGGCTGTACCCGGGTGAACCTCGGCACGGCCGCGCTGGAGACCCCCGAGTGGGTCGCCAAGGTCATCGCGGAGCACGGCGACAAGATCGCGGTGGGCCTGGACGTACGGGGCACCACGCTCCGCGGCCGCGGCTGGACCCGCGACGGCGGCGACCTCTACGAGACGCTGGAGCGCCTGAACAACGAGGGCTGCGCCCGCTACGTCGTCACCGACATCGCCAAGGACGGCACCCTCCAGGGCCCGAACCTGGAGCTGCTGAGGAACGTCTGCGCGGCCACCGACCGCCCGGTCGTCGCCTCCGGCGGCGTGTCCTCCCTGGACGACCTGCGCGCGATCTCCGAGCTGGTCCCCCTCGGCGTCGAGGGCTCGATCGTCGGCAAGGCGCTGTACGCGAAGGCGTTCACCCTGGAAGAGGCCCTGGAGGCTGTGGCGTCATGACGTCCGAAGCCGTACGGCGTGTGCAGAGCGGAAGTCCCTGGGAAGAGTCCTTCGGTTTCGCGCGCGCCGTCGCGGCGGGCGACCGGGTGGTCGTGGGCGGCACGACGTCCTTCAAGGGACCGGTGCTGTACGGGGAGGGCGACCCGTACGAGCAGGCCAGGGTGGCCTTCTCCAGCGCCCTGGAGGCGATCGCCGAACTGGGGCTCGGGCCCGAGTCGGTGATCAGGACCCGGATGTATCTGACCCACCAGCGGGACGTCGACGAGGTGGGCCGCGCCCACAAGGAGTTCTTCGACGCCGTACGCCCGGTGGCGACCATGCTCGTCGTGGAGGGCTTCGTCGACCCGCGCATCCTGGTCGAAGTGGAACTAGAGGCATACAGAGGAGCCGTGGATTCATGACCCTGGCGGTCCGAGTCATCCCCTGCCTGGACGTGGACAACGGCCGGGTCGTCAAGGGCGTCAACTTCCAGAACCTGCGCGACGCGGGCGACCCCGTCGAGATGGCCAAGGTGTACGACGCCGAGGGCGCCGACGAGCTGACGTTCCTGGACATCACCGCCTCGTCGGGCGACCGCGAGACGACCTACGACGTGGTGCGGCGCACCGCCGAGCAGGTGTTCATCCCGCTCACCGTCGGCGGCGGCGTCCGTACGGCCGAGGACGTGGACAAGCTGCTGCGCGCGGGCGCGGACAAGGTGGGCGTGAACACGGCCGCCATCGCCCGCCCCGAGCTGATCCGTGAGATCGCCGAGCGCTTCGGCCGCCAGGTCCTGGTCCTCTCGGTGGACGCCCGCCGCACGGAGACGGGCTCCTTCGAGGTGACCACCCACGGCGGCCGCAAGGGCACCGGCATCGACGCGGTGGAGTGGGCGCACCGGGCGGCCGAGCTGGGCGCCGGTGAGATCCTGCTGAACTCGATGGACGCCGACGGCACCAAGGACGGCTACGACATCCGCATGATCGAGGCCGTTCGCAAGCATGTGACGGTCCCCGTCATCGCCTCCGGCGGCGCGGGCCGGCTGGCCGACTTCGCCCCGGCGGTCGCGGCGGGCGCGGACGCGGTGCTCGCGGCGTCGGTCTTCCACTTCGGCGATCTGCGCATCGGCGAGGTGAAGAACGCCCTGCGCGAGGCGGGCCACCCCGTGCGGTGACGCCGCCCCCTCGCTGAGGTGAGCCCCGGTCTCGTGGAGGCCGGGGCTCACTTGTGCGTGGTCTGCCGACTGCGCGCGGCCACCCTCTGCGCGGCCTCCCGACCGGGCGCGGCCTCCCGACCGAGCGCGGCCTCAGGACGCAATGCGAAAGAGAAGTTGCGCAAAATCTGTTGTGCAATTTTTCTTTCGCATCTAGGGTCGACGCATGGCCGAGAAGGAGAACCGCCGCATCACCGATCTGGGCACGCTCAAGGCCCTCGCCCACCCGCTGCGCATGAAGCTGTACCGGCTGCTGTTCGTGGCCGAGGCCGCGACCGCCTCCCAGCTCGCCGAGCAGGTCGACGAGGCGGTCTCCCTGGTCAGCTACCACCTGCGCAAGCTCGCCGAGCACGGGCTGGTCGAGGAGGCCGAACCGCGCAGCGGCGACGCGCGGGAGCGCTGGTGGCAGCCCGCCACGGGCGGCGTCACCGTCCGCGACGAGGACTTCCGCGACGCGCCCGAGAAGGCCGCCGCCCATCTCGCGGCCTCCCGGCTCTTCCAGGACCAGCGCTCCGAGATGTACCGCACCTACCTCGACCAGCGCGCCCACTGGGGCACCGCCTGGAACGAGGCGGCCTCCGACTCGGAGTCCCTGCTGCGGCTGACCGCCGCCGAACTGACCGAACTGCAGAAGGAACTGCTCGGCGTCGTCAAGCGGCACGACGACCGGGCGCGCGCCCGCGCGGCCGCCGGTGAGACCGAGGGGCGCGAGAACGTCGCCCTGCACGTGTACGGATTCCCGTTCCGCGTCTGAGGAAGGCACCGCCGTGACCGTCGTGTCCGCACCCGCCGTCGAGCAGCCCGCACCCGACCGCCCCGCCCACCGCGACCCCGGCGTCCTGCGCTGGCTCGGCGCCTACGCCTCCTCCGCCCTCGGCGACAACGTCTACTACCTCGCCCTGTCCTGGGCGGCGGTCCAGGCCGGGACACCCGCGCAGGCCGGGCTGGTGATGTCGGTCAGCGCCGTCCCGAGGGCCCTGCTGATGCTCGGCGGCGGAGTGGTCGTCGACCGGCTGGGCCCGCGCCGGGTCGTCATCGGCAGCGACACCGTGCGCTGCGCCGCCGCCCTGGGCGTGGCCGCCCTGCTGTTCCTGGCCGGGCCCAGCCTGTGGGCGCTGGCCTTGCTGGCCCTTGTCTTCGGTTGTGTGGACGCCGTGTTCATGCCCGCCGTGGGCGCGTTGCCGGCCCGGATCACCGGAAGGGACCAGCTCGCCCGGGTGCAGGGCATGCGCGGGCTCGCCGTGCGCTTCGCGAGCGTGGTCGGCGCCCCGCTGGGCGGCCTCGGCGTGGCCCTGGGCGGTGCCGCGGCCGCGTTCGGCCTGGCCGCCTTGCTGATCGCCGTCTCTGTGCCGCTGCTGATGACCGTACGGGTGCGCGACCTGCCCCCGGACGACGGCGCGGACCCCGCCGGGCGTACGCCCTGGCGGGACCTGCGGGACGGACTGCGCTACATCCGCGGTCACCGTGTCCTCGCCCCGCTGATGGTGGCCATAGCCCTCGGTGACCTCGGCTTCGTCGGGCCGCTGAACGTGGGGCTGACCCTGCTCGCCGAGGAGCGCGGCTGGGGAGCCTCCGGCATGGGCTGGGTGCTCGCGGGGTTCGGCGTCGGCGCGGGCCTCGCCTCGCTGCTGCTCACCGTCCGGGGCCGGGTGCCCCACGCCGGCCGGGTCGCGGGGGCCGCCGTCCTGGCCGGTTGCGTGGCGATCGGCGCCCTCGCCTTCGTGCCCCGGCTCGCCGCAGCCGTCGCGGTGGCCCTGCTCGTCGGACTGCTCGCCGGACTCAGCGGCGCGCTCTGCGGCGCCCTGCTCCAGACGCAGTCCGACCCGGCGTACCTGGGCCGCGTCACATCCGTCGCGAGCCTGGTCAGCCTCGGTCTCGCCCCGCTGAGCATGCCGCTGTCCGCCGCGGCCGTCGGCGTCTGGGGCACCGGCCCCGTCTTCGTGGTCAGCGCGGCCGTGTGCGGCCTCGGCGGCGTCGTCGCCCTGGGCGTCCGCGATCTGCGCCGGGCCGAACTGCCCCGCTGAGTCAGATCCCCAGCTGCTTGCCCGCGTGGAGCTTGGCGATGGCGTCCGGGTCGCCCTCCAGACCCACCGTGGCCGCGCCCTGGCGGCCGTAGAGGTACAGCAGGAGCTCGGAGGGTTCCCCGGTCACCGTGACCACCGGGGTGCCGCGGTGGGCGACCGTCGTCTGGCCGTCGGGGCGGCGCAGGACGAGGCCCGTGGCGGCGCCGCGGCCCATGAGGCGGGCGGTGCGCTCCATCCGGGACCACAGGGCGTCCTGGAAGACCGGGTCCAGATCGCGCGCCGTCCACTCGGGCTGGGCGCGCCGGACGTCCTCGGTGTGGACGTAGAACTCGATCGTGTTGGAGACCTCGTCGATCTGCTTGAGGTTGAACGGGTGAAAGCGCGGCGGGCCGGTCCGGATCAGCTGGATCAGCTCCTCGTAAGGCTTGGCCGCGAACTCCTCCATCGCCTTGTCCAGGCGCGGGGCGAGCTGCTTGATCAGGACGCCGCCGGCGGCGTCGGGGCGCCGCTCGCGCACCACCACGTGCGCGGCCAGGTCACGGGTCAGCCACCCCTCGCACAGCGTCGGGGCGTCGGGACCGGCGGTTTCCAAGAGGTCGGCGAGGAGGAGCCGTTCACGCTTGGCGAAGGTCGACATGCGGAAAGCCTACGACTGTGTGAAAACTCCGCCCAGTGCACGTACCCCGTGGGCGCGCCGGTCCGCACCGGTCGCCGTCCGCCGGACACCGGGTGTCCACACCAGGGTCCGCCCAATGGACACGGCCCGTAACTGTCCGTGCCGCGCGGCACAATGGCTGACATGACCAGTACGCCCCAGCCCAGCGGCCTCGACCCCGAGATCGCCGCGCGTCTCAAGCGCAGCCCGGACGGCCTCCTGCCCGCCATCGCCCAGCAGTACGACACCGGAGAGGTGCTGATGCTGGGCTGGATGGACGACGAGGCGCTGCATCGCACCCTCACCACCGGCCGCTGCACGTACTGGTCCCGCAGCCGCCGGGAGTACTGGGTCAAGGGCGACACCTCCGGGCACTTCCAGTGGGTGAAGTCCGTGGCGCTGGACTGCGACGCCGACACCGTGCTCGTCCAGGTCGACCAGGTGGGCGCCGCCTGTCACACCGGCGCCCGCACCTGCTTCGACGCCGACGTCCTGCTCAAGGACGCCGAGGTCGCCCAGGACGTGTCCGACGGCCCCGCGGCCCAGGATCAGTAAGGTCAGCGCGCATGGATCTCGACACGTTCCGCAAGCTGGCCACCGACCGGCGCGTCATCCCCGTCACCCGCAAGCTCCTCGCCGACGGTGACACCCCGGTCGGGCTCTACCGCAAGCTCGCCGCCGAGCGCCCCGGCACCTTCCTGCTGGAGTCAGCGGAGAACGGCCGCTCGTGGTCCCGCTACTCCTTCGTGGGCGTCCGCTCCGCCGCCACCCTGACGACCCGCGACGGCCGGGCGCACTGGCTCGGCACCCCGCCCGTCGGCGTCCCCGCCGACGGCGACCCGCTGGCCGCCCTGCGCGCCACCGTCGAGGCCCTGCACACCCCGCACCAGGAGGGCATGCCGCCCTTCACCGGCGGCATGGTCGGCTACCTCGGCTACGACATCGTGCGCCGCCTGGAGAAGATCGGCCCCGGCGAGCACGACGACCTGAAGCTGCCCGAGCTGACCATGCTCCTCACCAGCGACCTCGCGGTGATGGACCACTGGGAGGGCTCGGTCCTGCTGATCGCCAACGCGATCAACCACAACGACCTCGACACCGGTGTCGACGAGGCCCACGCGGACGCCGTGGCCCGGCTCGACGCCATGGAGGCCGACCTGGCCCGCCCGGTCGCCCAGCCCCCGGGCGTGCTGCCGCCCTCCGAGCTGCCCGAGTACACCGCGCGATGGGGCGGCCCCGAGTTCCAGGAGGCGGTCGAGGACATCAAGGAGCGCATCCGCGCGGGCGAGGCCTTCCAGGTCGTGCCCTCCCAGCGCTTCGAGACGCCGTGCACCGCGAGCGCGCTGGACGTCTACCGGGTGCTGCGGGCGACCAACCCCTCGCCGTACATGTACCTGATCCGGTTCCCCCACGGGGACGGCGGGGCCTTCGACGTCGTCGGCTCCTCCCCGGAGGCCCTGGTCAAGGTCGAGGACGGGCGGGCCATGGTCCACCCCATCGCCGGCACCCGGCCGCGCGGCGCCACCCCGCAGGAGGACCAGGCCCTCGCCGACGAGCTGCTCGCCGACCCCAAGGAACGCGCCGAGCACCTGATGCTCGTCGACCTCGGGCGCAACGACCTCGGGCGGGTCTGCGAGCCCGGCTCCGTCGAGGTCGTCGACTTCATGTCCATCGAGCGGTACTCGCACGTCATGCACATCGTCTCCACGGTCACCGGCCGGGTCGCCCCCGGCCGCACCGCCTTCGACGTGCTCACCGCCTGCTTCCCGGCCGGCACGCTCTCCGGCGCGCCCAAGCCCCGCGCGATGCAGATCATCGACGAGCTGGAGCCCGCCCGGCGCGGTCTGTACGGCGGCTGTGTCGGCTATCTCGACTTCGCCGGCGACTCCGACACCGCCATCGCCATCCGCACCGCCCTGCTGCGCGACGGCACCGCCTACGTCCAGGCCGGGGCCGGCATCGTCGCCGACTCCGACCCGGTCGCGGAGGACCAGGAGTGCCGCAACAAGGCGGCCGCCGTCCTGCGCGCCGTGCACACCGCCAACCGCCTCGGGGACCGGGCGTGAAACCCTCCGCGCCGACAATGGGGTGATTGTCACGCGAACCCCGGGTGACGAACCACCCGGGGTTGGGGCGATAGTGGACTACGTGACTGCTGCCGTACCTCACCCCCGAACCGAAGCCGCGCGACCCGCCGGGAGCGGCCGCCGCAGCCTCGCCCTGGCCCTGCTGTCCGGCGCGCTCGGCGCGGCCGTGGCGCTGCTGGCCACCCGGCAGCGCTGGGCGGAGGGCACCGCGACCGTGGCCGGCGGCGACTTCCCCCTGACCGCCAGCGGCAGCGACGTCACCGGCGTCCCCGCCGCCCTGGCCATAGTGGGCCTGGCCGCGCTCGTCGCCGTCTTCGCCGTCCGCAGGGCCGGCCGCTTCCTGGTTTCCGGTCTGCTCGCGCTCTGCGGCGCCGGCACGATCGCCGCCGCCCTCGCCGGCGCCTCCGACCGCGCGGCGCTCGACGAGAAGGCCGCCGAGGTCTCCGGCGACACCGCCGCCACGGTCGGCGCCCTCGGCCACACCGCGTGGCCCTACGTCGCCGCCGCCGGCGGTCTGCTGATCCTGCTGGCCGGCCTGCTCGCGCTGCGCTACGGCCGGCTCTGGCCCGCCATGTCCGGACGCTACGAGCGCGCCGGCACCGTCCGGCCGCGCCGCACCCCGACGACCACCGACCCCGACCGCCCCGAGGACCTGTGGAAGGCCCTCGACCGCGGCGAGGACCCCACCGGCACCGAACCGGCGTAGGGCCACGGCGGGCGGGACTCCGGCCCGGGCCACGGGTCCCGATGTGGTGAAACCGACGTGATCGGTTGCCACCCCCGCCTCCGGCACGCGCACGCGTACGGGACAATGGACGACGAGCGTCAGGCTCACCCACGCACACGGCTACGAGGAGCAAGCAATGGCGGACAGCAGCCACGGTCACGGTCACACCCCGGCCGCCTGGACGGGTGTCATCATCGCCTTCATCGGTTTCGGCGTCGCAGGCGCGTTCATGGTGATGGACAATCCGCTCGGTTTCTGGGGCGGCATGGCGATCGTGGTTCTCGCCGGTGTCGTCGGCGTCGGCATGCGTGCCGCGGGCCTGGGTGCCCCCAAGGCGGAGCCGCTGGCCATGGTCAAGGCCCCCGCGGTGACGGCGCCCGTCACCCGTGAGCCGGTGCCCGCCGAGGGCTGAGCCCCCGGGCCGCCCCCGCGCGGCCCGCGTGACACGACGCTCGCGGCACAGCCGCACACCGAAGGGGCGGCCCGGCACCGGGCCGCCCCTTCGCGCGCCCGCGCGCCCCGCCCGGGGCACAATGCGAGACGTGAACGCCGACAGCGGACCCACGGCCCGCACCACACCCCTGCTCCGGCTGGCCGTGCCCGCGGGAGTGCTCACCGCGGTCGCCGGGGCCTTCGCCTACGTCGGCACGGTCGACCCCAACGAGCCGGGCCACTACCCGGTCTGCCCGCTGCTGCGCTTCACCGGTCTGTATTGCCCCGGCTGCGGCGGACTGCGCAGCGCGCACGCCTTCGTGCACGGCGACCTGTCGGCCGCCCTGCACGCCAACGCGCCGGCCGTCGCCGCCTACCTCGGCTTCGCCGTGCTGTGGACCGTCTGGGTGGTCCGCGCGGCGCGCGGCAGGCCGCTGCGGATCGATCTCGGCCCGGCGCACCTGTGGGCGCTGGGGACGTTGTTGCTGGTCTTCACGGTTGTCCGGAACCTGCCCTTCGGCAGCTGGCTCCATCCTTGATCGACCACGGAATGTCCAGGTACTGGGACCGCCGTCAACCGGATGCGAGGCCTACGCCCTCCTCCGGATACCATCGCAGTGACCAATGTTCCACCCCTGGTCGCAGGAACCGCCCACCGTCTGGAAGGGGGCCGCTCGCGTGAGTGTGCTCGACGAGATCATCGACGGAGTCCGTGCCGACCTCGCGGAGCGGCAGGCGCGCGTCAGCCTCGACGAGCTCAAGGAGCGCGCGGCGAAGGCTCGCGCGGCCAAGGACGGCGTGGCCGCGCTGCGCGGCGACGGCGTCAAGGTGATCTGCGAGGTCAAGCGCTCCAGCCCCTCCAAGGGCGCGCTGGCCGCGATCGCGGACCCGGCCGGACTCGCCGCGGACTACGAGGCAGGCGGCGCGGCCGTCATCTCGGTCCTCACCGAGCAGCGCCGCTTCGGCGGTTCGCTCGCCGACCTGGAGGCGGTCCGCGCCCGCGTGGACATCCCGGTCCTGCGCAAGGACTTCATCGTCACGTCGTACCAGCTGTGGGAGGCCCGCGCGTACGGCGCCGACCTCGCCCTGCTGATCGTGGCCGCCCTCGACCAGCCGGCCCTGGAGTCGCTGATCGAGCGCGCCGAGTCCATCGGTCTGACCCCGCTCGTCGAGGTGCACGACGAGGAGGAGGTCGAGCGCGCGGTCGACGCGGGCGCCAAGGTCATCGGCGTCAACGCCCGCAACCTCAAGACCCTGGAGGTCGACCGCTCGACCTTCGAGCGCGTCGCCCCGGAGATCCCCGAGCACATCGTGAAGATCGCCGAGTCCGGCATCCGTGGCCCGCACGACCTCATCGCCTACGCCAACGCCGGGGCCGACGCCGTCCTGGTCGGCGAGTCCCTGGTGACGGGCAAGGACCCCAAGAGCGCCGTCGCCGACCTGGTGGCAGCGGGCGAACACCCGGCACTGCGCCACGGCCGCAGCTGATCACCCGGTAGGGTTTGGGTGATGACTCCGACGACTCCTGTGACGACCACGGATCGGTACGCGCGCCTGGCGCGCGGTTGCCGGCCCCGCGGTTGCCGTGCCCCCGCCCGCCGGGTGCACGGCCGCAGGGTCCGTTACGTCATCGGGGACGAGCCCGGGCAGGTGAACGGCCGTCGATGGCAGCGCGCCCTTTAGGGGCGCGGGGCTCCGTTCGATGTGCGGCTACCGCCGCGTGGGCGCGATCAGCCTCGACAGGCGCGCAGCCCAGTGACAACCCCGCCCCCACGGCGATCAGTGTTCTTCCATCACACTCACCGTGAGGCTCGCGCATGCCCAGCACCTATTTCATCCCCGACCCGGAGGGTCAGGTACCCAGCCCCGAAGGCTACTTCGGGGCCTTCGGCGGCAAGTTCATCCCGGAGGCCCTCGTCGCCGCGGTCGACGAGGTCGCCGTGGAGTTCGAGAAGGCCAAGAACGACCCCGAGTTCGCCCGGGAGCTCGACGACCTGCTGGTGAACTACACCGGCCGGCCCAGCGCCCTCACCGAGGTCCCCCGCTTCGCCGAGCACGCGGGCGGCGCCCGGATCTTCCTGAAGCGGGAAGACCTCAACCACACCGGCTCACACAAGATCAACAACGTGCTCGGCCAGGCCCTGCTCACCAAGCGCATGGGCAAGACGAGGGTCATCGCCGAGACCGGCGCCGGCCAGCACGGCGTCGCCACGGCCACGGCCTGCGCCCTGTTCGGCCTCGAGTGCACCATCTACATGGGCGAGATCGACACCCAGCGCCAGGCCCTCAACGTGGCCCGGATGCGCATCCTCGGCGCCGAGGTCGTCGCCGTGAAGTCCGGCAGCCGCACCCTCAAGGACGCCATCAACGAGGCGTTCCGCGACTGGGTCGCCAACGTCGACCACACGCACTACCTCTTCGGCACCGTCGCGGGCCCGCACCCCTTCCCGGCCATGGTCCGCGACTTCCACCGCGTCATCGGCGTGGAGACCCGCCGCCAGCTGCTGGAGCGCGCCGGACGGCTGCCCGACGCGGCGGTCGCCTGTGTCGGCGGCGGCTCCAACGCCATCGGCCTGTTCCACGCGTTCATCCCCGACGCCGACGTCCGGCTGATCGGCTGCGAACCGGCCGGCCACGGCGTCGACACCGGCGAGCACGCGGCGACCCTGACCGCGGGCGAGCCCGGCATCCTGCACGGCTCGCGGTCCTACGTCCTCCAGGACGACGAGGGCCAGATCACCGAGCCGTACTCGATCTCGGCCGGCCTGGACTACCCCGGCATCGGCCCGGAGCACTCCTACCTCAAGGACAGCGGCCGCGCCGAGTACCGCGCGGTCACCGACGACGCGGCCATGCAGGCACTGCGCCTGCTGTCGCGCACCGAGGGCATCATTCCGGCCATCGAGAGCGCACACGCCCTGGCCGGCGCCCTCGAGGTCGGCAAGGAGCTGGGCCCGGACGGGCTGATCGTGATCAACCTGTCCGGCCGCGGCGACAAGGACATGGACACGGCCGCGCGCTACTTCGGCCTGTACGACACCGACGCCGAGGTCGCGGCCGACGCCGCCGACACCGCCGAGATCGAGGGGGACGCCAAGTGAGCGGGAACATCCGACTGCTGACCGACACCCTCGCGGGCGCCAGGGCCGAGGGCCGCGCCGCCCTCATCGCCTACCTCCCGGCCGGGTTCCCGACCGTGGACGGCGGGATCGAGGCCGTCAAGGCCGCGCTGGACGGCGGCGCCGACGTCGTCGAGGTGGGGCTGCCGCACAGCGACCCGGTCCTGGACGGCCCCGTCATCCAGACCGCCGACGACATCGCCCTGCGCGGCGGCGTCAAGATCGCGGACGTCATGCGCACGGTCAAGGAGGCCTACGAGGTCACCGGCAAGCCGATCCTCGTCATGACGTACTGGAACCCCATCGACCGCTACGGCGTCGAGCGCTTCACCGCCGAGCTCGCCGAGGCGGGCGGCGCCGGGTGCATCCTGCCCGACCTGCCCGTGCAGGAGTCGGCGCTGTGGAGGGAGCACGCCGAGAAGCACGGCCTCGCGACGGTCTTCGTCGTGGCGCCGAGCAGCAAGGACGAGCGGCTGCGCGAGATCACCGCGGCGGGCAGCGGCTTCGTCTACGCCGCCTCGCTGATGGGCGTCACGGGCACCCGCGAGTCGGTCGGCACGCAGGCCCAGAACCTGGTGGAGCGCACCCGCGCCACCACCGACCTGCCCGTCTGTGTCGGCCTCGGTGTCTCCGACGCGGTCCAGGCCGCCGAGGTCGGCGCCTTCGCCGACGGGGTGATCGTCGGCTCGGCGTTCGTCAAGCGGATGCTGGACGCGCCGGACGACGCGGCCGGGATCGAGGCGGTTCGAGAGCTGGCGGGGGACCTCGCGAAGGGCGTGCGCGGACAGGTGTGACGACGGCCCCGGCAGGGGTCCGAAGTCAGCATATTTCGTACAACTCACTCGAACGGGTGGACCTGGGACCGGGGAGGCGCGCTGCGCCTCCCCGGTTCGTTTCCGGGGTGTGAGCGAGAAGAATCGTGACGGAAAGCGCACGGCCCGGGAGCGGCTGGCGGTCGAGCGGGAGAAGCACCGGGCCGCCGAGAAGCGACGGCGCGCGCTGATCGTGGGTGCCAGCGTCGTCTGCGTGCTGGGCCTCGCGGCGGTGATCGGCGTGGTCGCCGCGAACGCGGGCAAGGACGACGGCAGCGACAGCGCGGGACCGGTCGTGGCGCCCTCGGGAGCCCAGGGCAAGGACGGCCTCGCCATCCCGGTCGGCGAGGAGGGCGCCAAGTCGACGCTCACCATCTGGGAGGACTTCCGCTGCCCGGCCTGCCAGGCCTTCGAGACCGCTTACCGGCCCACGATCCACGAGCTGACCGAGGCCGGGAAGCTGAAGGTGGAGTACCACCTCGCCACCATCATCGACGGCAACATGGGCGGCACCGGCTCCCGCAAGGCGGCCAACGCCGCGGCCTGCGCCCAGGACGCCGGGAAGTTCACGCCGTACCACGACGTGCTCTACGACAACCAGCCGCCCGAGACCGACGACGCCTTCGCCGACGAGGACAAGCTGATCGAGCTGGCCGCCAAGGTCGACGGCCTGGACACGCCCGCCTTCCGCACCTGTGTGCAGGAGGGACGGCACAACAGCTGGGTGGAGAAGTCCAACGAGGCCTTCCAGAACGGCGGGTTCTCCGGCACCCCGACGGTGCTGCTCGACGGCCAGAACATCTACCAGGACCAGTCGATGACCCCGGAGAAGCTGAAGCAGATGGTGGAGGCCGCACAGGGATGAGCGGACGCGCGGCCCCGTTATGGAGCCGTAGCCGGGCCGCCCGTCGTCGGGCGCGTCCGGCAGGGTAGCGTCGACCTTGCCATGGAACTTGCCTACATTCCCAGCCCGTCGCGCGGGGTGCTGCACCTCGGCCCCATCCCGCTGCGCGGCTACGCTTTCTGCATCATCATCGGCGTCTTCGTGGCCGTCTGGCTCGGCAACAGGCGCTGGATCGCCCGCGGCGGGCGGGCCGGCACGGTCGCCGACATCGCTGTCTGGGCGGTGCCGTTCGGCCTGGTCGGAGGCCGGCTCTACCACGTGATCACGGACTACGAGCTGTACTTCAGCGAGGGCCGTGACTGGGTGGACGCCCTGAAGATCTGGGAGGGCGGCCTCGGTATCTGGGGGGCCATCGCGCTGGGCGCGGTGGGTGCCTGGATCGGCTGCCGCCGCCGAGGCATCCCGCTGCCCGCCTACGCCGACGCCGTCGCGCCCGGCATCGCGCTCGCGCAGGCCATCGGCCGCTGGGGCAACTGGTTCAACCAGGAGCTGTACGGGCGGGAGACCGACCTCCCCTGGGCCCTGCACATCACGTCCTCCACGGACGGCCGGATGCCGGGCTACTACCACCCGACGTTCCTCTACGAGTCGCTGTGGTGCGTCGGTGTCGCGCTGCTGGTCATCTGGGCCGACCGGCGCTTCAGGCTGGGCCACGGCCGGGCGTTCGCGCTCTATGTCGCGGCGTACTGCGCGGGCCGCTTCTGGATCGAGTACATGCGCGTCGACGAGGCCCACCACATCCTCGGTCTGCGGCTGAACAACTGGACCGCGCTGCTGGTCTTCGTGCTCGCCGTGGTCTACATCGTGGTGTCGGCGAAGAAGCGGCCCGGCCGTGAGCCGGTCGTCGAGCCCGGGGCGCAGCCCGCGTCCGAGGACGACACCGCGCAGGCCAAGGGCGACGCCGTCGGGTCCGGGGGCGACGAGCCCACCGACGCGGACGGGAGCGACGACGCCGCGGACGGAGCCGGGGCGGACGCTGAGCCGGAGTCCGGGCCCGCGAAGGCGGGGACCGCGGCCGACGCCGAGGAAGTGGAGTCCGAGTCCGCGAAGAAGGGCTGAGGACACCGACATCGCCGAAGGGCGCCCGGGATCTCCGGGCGCCCTTCGGCGTACCAGGACCTGCCCGGCACCGCCCGTCAGGCGGGTAGGCAGGCAGGCGGGTAAGGGCCGGACGGGGCCAGGGGCTCAGCGGCCGCCGCGGGCCAGCGACAGGGTGCGTCGGGCCGCCGCCACCACCGCCGCGTCGACGAACGTGCCGTCGGGGAGCGCCAGGGCACCCTCGTGCTCCACACCCGCCTCGACGACACGCTCGGCCTCCTCGATCTCACGCGCTGTCGGCAGGTAGGCGCGCTCGATCACCGGGAGCTGGCGCGGATGCACGGCGGCGCGGCCCAGGAAGCCCAGGGCGCGGCCGTGCGCGCAGGTCGCGGCGAGGCCGTCGAGGTCGCTGATGTCGGGGTGCACCGACTGGGGCGGGGCGGGCAGGCCCGCGGCGCGCGCGGCGACCACGACCCGGGAGCGGGACCAGTCCAGCCCGGCGTCCTCCCGGAGACCCAGGTCGGCCCGGAGGTCGGCCTCGCCCAGGGAGATGCCCCGCAGCGCCGGGTGCGCGGTGGCGATGGTGTGGGCGAGCTCCACGCCCAGGGCGGACTCCAGCAGGGCGTACAGCGCGGGTGCGCCGCCCGCCGCCGGCGCGGTGTGCTCGGCGACCCGGGTGATCTGCCCGGGGGAGGTGATCTTGGGCAGCCGGAGGCCGGACAGGCCCGGCAGGGCGGCCAGGGTGCCGAGGTCGGTGTCGGCGTACGGGCCGTCCAGGGCGTTGACCCGGACGTGCACCGGCACCGGCTGCGGCTCGGCGAGCAGCTCGGCGGTGGCCTCGCGGGCGTAGCCCTTGCGGTCGGGGGCGACCGCGTCCTCCAGGTCGACCACGACCACGTCGGCCCCCGACACCAGCGCCTTCGCCACCACCTCGGGCCGGTCGCCGGGGACGTAGAGCCAGGTCAGGGGTGTCGGCGGGGTCACAGGGCGCCTTCCTCGCGCAGGGCGGCGAGCTCTCCCGCGGTGAGGCCGAGTTCGGTGAGGACGGCGTCGGTGTCCGCGCCGTGCGGGCGGCCGGCCCAGCGGATCGCGCCGGGGGTCGCCGAGAGCCGGAAGAGCACGTTCTGCATGCGCAGCGGGCCCAGTTCGGGGTCGTCCACGGTGGTGAGGGTGTCGAGCGCCGCGTACTGGGGGTCGGTCATCACATCGCGGACGTCCTGGACCGGGGCGATGGCCGCGTCGGCCTTCTCGAAGGCCAGGAGGACCTCGGTGCGGGTGCGTCCGGCGATCCAGGAGCCGACGGCCTCGTCGAGGACCTCGCTGTGGCGGGCGCGGTCGGCGCCGGTGGCGAACCAGGGCTCGTCGATCAGCTCGGGGCGGCCGACCAGCCGCATCACGCGCTCGGCCACGGACTGGGCGGAGGTGGAGACGGCGACCCAGGTGCCGTCGGCGGTGCGGTAGGTGTTGCGGGGCGCGTTGTTCTGCGAGCGGTTGCCGGTGCGGGGCTGCACATGGCCGAGCTGGTCGTACCAGAGCGGCTGCGGGCCGAGGACCGTCAGGATCGGCTCGATGATCGCCATGTCGACGACCTGGCCCTCGCCGGTGCGCTCGCGGGCGGCGAGGGCCGTCATGACCGCGTAGGCCGTGGCGAGACCGGCGATGGAGTCGGCCAGGCCGAACGGCGGCAGCGTCGGGGGCGCGTCGGGCTCGCCGGTGATCGCGGCGAAGCCGCTCATCGCCTCGGCGAGCGTGCCGAAGCCGGGACGGTGCGCGGACGGGCCGAACTGGCCGAAGCCGGTGACCCGGGCGAGGACCAGCCGCGGGTTGACGGCGGACAGCTCGGGCCAGCCGAGGTCCCACTTCTCCAGGGTGCCCGGCCGGAAGTTCTCGACGACGACATCGGCGGTCGCGGCCAGCCGCAGCAGGGTCGCCCGGCCGCCCGGCCTGGACAGGTCGAGGGTGATCGTGCGCTTGTTGCGGCCCAGCATCTTCCACCACAGGCCCACACCGTCCTTGTCGGGGCCGTGTCCGCGGGACGGGTCGGGTCGGCGCGGGTGCTCGACCTTGACGACCTCGGCGCCGAAGTCGCCGAGCATGGTGGCGGCGAGGGGACCGGCGAACAGGGTGGCGACGTCCAGCACGCGCAGTCCGGACAGGGGAGCGTGGGCGGCGGCGGGCCGGTGTGCGGCCGTGGGCGCGGTCATGCGGTGAACTGCGCGTCGATCTCGGAGCGGTACGGCATCGACGTCGACGCCCCCGCCCGCTGCACCGACAGCGCCGCCGCCTCGGCCGCCCAGCGCAGTGCCTCGGGCATCGGGCGGCCCTCGCCGAGCGCCACGGCGAGCGCGCCAACGAAGGTGTCGCCCGCGGCCGTCGAGTCCACGGCGGTCACCCGCGGCGCGGGCACGGTCACCGGGTCGGCGCCGCGGGCCGTGTACAGGCAGCCGGCCGAGCCGAGGGTGACCACCACCTCGGGGACCAGCTCCAGCAGGGCGGTCGCCGCCGAGCGGGCGTCGGTGCGGCCGGTGAGGGTGGCCGCCTCGTACTCGTTGGGCACCAACAGGTCCACGGCGGAGAGCAGTTCGGGCGGGAGCGGCTGGGCCGGGGCCGGGGTGAGGATCGTCCGGATGCCGTGGGAGCGGGCCGCGCGGGCACCGGCGAGGACGGCCGGCAGCGGGATCTCCAGCTGGAGCAGCAGCGCGTCGGCGGTGGCGATCAGGACCTCGTCGCCGGGGACCAGGTGGTCGACGGTGCCGTTGGCGCCGGGAATCACGACGATGGCGTTGGCGCCCTCGTCGTCCACCACGATGTGCGCGGTGCCCGACGGGCCCTCGACCGTGCGCAGATGGTCGGTGTCGACGCCGGAGTGCTCCAGGGTGGAACGCAGCCGCGCGCCGAAGGAGTCGGTGCCGACCGCGCCGATCATCGAGACGGTCGCGCCCGCGTGCGCGGCGGCGACGGCCTGGTTGGCACCCTTGCCGCCGGGGACCGTGCGGAACTCCCTGCCGGTCACGGTCTCCCCGAGCCGCGGGGCCTTCGCGACGTACGCGACGAGGTCCATGTTCGTGCTGCCGAGGACGGCGATGTGCGTCATGGGCGGGACGCCTCCAGGTGCGTGAGGTGGGCGAGGGTGTCGAAGCCGGTTCCGTCGAGGTCCGCGACGGAGGTCGACAGCCGGTTCTTCAGGGGGGCCGTCCAGCGGTCGGGCAGGGCGGCGGGGGAGCGGGCGAGCAGCCCCGCGATGCCGCCGGCCGTCGCGCCGTTGGAGTCGGTGTCCCAGCCGCCGGAGACCGCGCGGGTGATTCCGGCGGTGAAGTCGCCGTCCGCGTGGGTGAGGGCGGCGGCGATCAGGGCGGTGTTGGGGACGGAGTGGACCCAGTGGTACGTCGGGCCGTGGACGGCGTGCAGGGTGTCGACGACCGTGTCGAAGTCCGGTGTCCGCCGGGCGAGTTCGACGGCGTGGACGACCGCCTTCGCCAGGCGGGAGCGGGGCGGCACGACGGTGAGGCCGGTGCGCAGACAGGCGTGCACGTCGTGGGTGCCGGTCGCCGCCGCGGCGACCGCCGCCGCCGTGAACATGGCCGCGTAGACGCCGTTCGCGGTGTGGGTCAGGGTGGCGTCCCGGTGGGCCTGTTCGGCCGCGGCCCCCGGGTCGCCCGCGTTGGTCCAGCCGTGGACGTCCGCGCGGATCAGGGCGCCGATCCATTCGCGGAAGGGGTTGCGGTGGTGTGCCGTGTGCGGGGGCTCCACGCCGGAGAGGAGGTTGCGGTAGGCGACGCGTTCGGCGGTGAAGGTGCGGCCCGCCGGGAGCTCGTCCAGCCAGAGCCGGGCCACGTCGGCGGTGGTGAAGTCCCGGCCGTGGCGGCGCAGCAGAAGGAGGTTCAGCAGGGGGTAGTTGAGGTCGTCGTCCTCGGGCATGCCGTCGATGTTCTCGCGGAGCGAGGTGGCGGCCGAGCGGCGGTTCCACGGGTGTTCGGCGAGGAGCGCCTCGGGGACTCCCCGGGCGGTGAAGTAGGCGGCCAGGGGCCAGTTGCCGGTGGAGCGGGCCAGGGCGCGGACGGCGTGGAGCGGCAGTTTCTCGACGGGCTTGCCCAGGAGGCAGCCGGCGGCGCGGCCCAGCCAGGCGGCTTCCAGGGCGGCCCGGGCGGGGCGTGCGCGGGGGCCTTCCGGGGCCGACGGCCAGTCGGGGCACAGTGCCTTGACGGCCGCCAGCCGCGTCGGTTCGTGGGCGGCCAAGCGGCTCGGCAGGTCCGCGAGTTCGTCCAGCAGATCCTCGGCCAGGGTGCGCAGATAGCGGGACACCGGCCGTGGGGACGCGCCCGCCGTCGCCGGGGCCTCGTGGCCGCCCGCCGCCCGCCAGCGCGCCGCGACGGCCTTGGGCTCACGGCCGTCCTGGGCCGCCTGGGCGAGTTCGTGACCGATCAGGTCCTCGGGCTGCACCCAGGTCAGTCGGAGCATGCGGTGCCTCCGAGTCGGGCGAAGGCCCTCTCGTGGGCGCGGCGGCGCCGGACGTCCCGCTCGAAGATCTCCCGGGTGACCGCCGTCAGGGCCGCCGCCGGGGCCCACAGGTCCAGACGGCTCGCCTCCGCCACCGTCTTGGACCAGTCGTCGGGGACCGGTGAGCCGAGGGCGCCCGCGAGCGCGCCCGCCATCGTCGCGATGGAGTCGCAGTCGCGGCCGTAGTTGACCGAACCGAGGACCGCGTGCCGGAAGTCGCCCCGCGCCACCAGCAACATGCCCAGGGCCACCGGGAGTTCCTCGACGGCGTGCAGCCGGGACGGGCGGCGCGCGCCGAGGGAGGGGCTGCGGTAGTCGGGCCCGACCGTGTCGTACGGGGCGACCGCCTCGCGCAGCGGGGTCAGGGCCGACTCGAAGTCCTGGTGGCGGACGGCCGTTTCGCAGACCTTCTCGATCGCCTCCCGGGTGCCGTCCTTCGCCAGCGACAGACAGCTCTCCACGACCGAGTCCGGGGTCGCGTCCGGTGCGCAGGCCGCCGCCACCGCCGCCGCGAACACCCCCGCCGCCTCACGGCCGTACGAGGACTGGTGGGCGCCCGCGACGTCCAGGGCCTCGGCGTAGGCGGCCCTCGGGTTCGCCGCGTTGACCAGGCCGACGGGGGCCATGTACATCGCCGCGCCGCAGTTGACGATGTTGCCCACGCCTGCCTCGCGGGGGTCGGCATGGCCGTAGTGCAGCCTGGTGACCAGCCATTTCTCGGCCAGGAAGATCCGGTGCAGGGGGAGGGCCTCGGCCTCCAGCTCCGGGATCCAGCGGGGGGTGGTGATCAGGTCCGGGACGAGGTGGCCGGCGATCGCGTAGGCGTCCAGATGGTCCCGGACGCGGGCGTAGACGCGGATCAGCGCGTGGGTCATCAAGGTGTCGTCGGTGACGTGGCCGTCGCCCTTGTGGTACGGCGCGAGGGGCCGGGCCGTGCGCCAGGCCTCGCCGTTCCAGGGCCCGACGACGCCGTGGACGCGGCCGCCGTGGCGCTCGGTGATCTGGTCGGGGCTGTAGCCCTCGACGGGGCCGCCGAGGGCGTCGCCGACGGCCGCGCCGACCAGGGCGCCCGTGATGCGTTCGTCCAGGGTGTGCGCTCGGTCTGCTTCTTCTCCTTTGGGCGTCATGCCCCGAATCATCCTCCTGGTGGGGCCGGTTGTGCCGCTTCCAGGAGTCCGGCGAGTTCCACCAGGTCGGTGCCGGTGAGGCGGGGCAGGACGCAGCCGGAGAGTGTGCGGCAGGCGTCCCGCCAGGCCGCGGGCAGGGCCGCGCCGCCGCCCAACGCGCCGGTGAGGGCGCCCGCCAGGGCCGGTGCGGAGTCCGCGACGCGGGAGAGACAGGCCGCCGCGGGGACGGCCTCGGCGATACGGCCCCGTGCGGCCACGGCCAGGGCCAGGGCGACCGGGACGGTCTCGGCGGCGGCGATGCCGTAGCTGTAGACGTGGTCGACGATCTGGTGTTCCAGCAGGGGGATCAGGGCGAAGGCGTTGTCCGCGTCCTCGGCCAGGCGCAGGGCGTGGCGGGCGTTGCGGGCGATCTCGGTGCCCTCGGGGAGCTGGGCCAGGGCCGCGGCGGCGCACCGGGTGACGGGTGCTCCCGTCAGGGCCAGGGACAGCGCCGCCGCCATCGCCCGCGCGCCGTGCACGCCGTCGCCGTCCTGGGTGTAGCGGGCGTCGAACTCGGCCAGGTCGGCGGCGCGTTCGGGGTCGCCGGGGTGCGCCACCGCGAGGACGCAGGCGCGGACGCAGGCGGCGTCGTCGAAGTAGTGCGGGTTGTCGTGGCCGGTGGCGGGCGGGCGCAGGCCCGCGGCGAGGTTGCCGAGGCCCGCGCGTACGGAGATCCGGGCCCGCAGGGGGAGTACGGCGGACTCGACCTCCGGGGCGCGTTCCGCCGCTGCGGCGACCTCGCCGGCCACGGCGGTCCAGGTGAGGTCGATCGCGGCCCTCGTACGGCGTTCCCGGCTGAGGTCGCCGAGGGCGGTGTCGTCGCCTGCGCGCAGCAGGGCCTCCGCGGCGAAGGCCGCCCATTCCGCGTCGTCGGAGGGGCCGAGGCGGAGGGGTTCCGGGGGCTGGTTGAGGGCGATGGGGACGGGGAGGGTGGTGGTGGCGTTCTGCTCCGCGAAGGTGTCCAGTTCGCGGGTGAGGCGGCGGGTCCAGTCGGGCATTCTCGCGGCGCGGTGGCGGGCTGCGGGCCACCCGACGGCGTCGCCTGCGGCCAGGCCCAGCAGGAGGCCTTCGGTTCTGCGGGGGCTTTTGGCGCTCGGCCTTGCGGGGGTGGGCTCGGCTTCGCCGTCGCTTCGGGCCTCGGCTTCGCCTTCGGCCCGGTGTTTCCCGCCCGCACCATCCGTGCGGCTCTCGTCGTCGGGTGCGGGTGGCCCCGGTGGGGCGGATTCGCCGTTGGCGGGTGTGGGTGTGGGTGCGGGTGTTGAGGTGGGCGGGTGGGGTGGGGCCGGGTCCTGTGGGGTGGATTCGCCGGTGGGGGTGGGCGGTTCCTGGGAGGTGTGTTCGCCGCCGGCGGGGGCTGGGGTGGTCGTGTCCCAGGGGCCCGGGGGCCTCATCGGGGGAGGCCCGTCTCGGCGGGGGACGGGGTGAGGAGGTCGGCGACGTCCAGGATGTGGTGGCCGGCCATCGAGGGGAGGCAGCTGCCGCGGGCGGGGCCGATGGCGGACGCCCAGTCCTCGGGGATCGCGGCGGCGCCCTTCGCGGCGCCGGACAGCGCGCCGGCCACGGCCGCCGTGGTGTCGGCGTCGCGGCCCATGTTGACCGCCGTCAGCACCGACTCGCGGAAGTCGCCGTCCGCCGCCGCGTAGGCGCCGAAGGCGAGGGCGACCGCCTCGGGGGCCAGATCGGTCCAGGGGTAGCCGCCGATCACCACCGCCGAACGGACCGCCCGTTCGCCGCGGTGGGCCGCCGCCACGGCGCGGCGCAGGGAGCGGGCCGTCCAGGAGTCGTCGGGGATCACCGCCAGCGCGGCGGCGGCCACGGCCAGGGTCGGGGCCCCGGCCATCGCCGCGGCGACGCCCGCCGCCACCGCCTGGCCGCCGTAGATGCCCTCGCCGTCGTGGCTGACCGAGCCGTCGATCGCGACCAGGCGGGCCGCCTCGGCGGGGCGGCCCGCCGCGAAGACGCCGAAGGGGGCCGCGCGCATCGCCAGGCCGTCGCTCCAGGCGTGCCGGTGCTGGGCGGAGATGGGGGCGGCGAGACCGCGCCGGAGGTTCTCCAGCGTGCCGCGTTCGCTGAAGCCGGCGCCCCGGAAGGGGCCCTCGTCGCGGTCGGCGATCCACTCGTGCCAGGCCGCCTCGACATCGGCCGGGGTCAGGGCCGAGCCGTACCGGGCCAGCAGCAGTCCGGAGAAGATCGCGTACTCGGTGTCGTCCGTGCCGGCCGGGTTGTCGCTGACGTAGCCGGTGATACGGCCCCAGCGGGCGCGGATCTGCGAGGGCTTCAGGTTCTCGGCCGGGGCCCCGAGGGCGTCGCCGACGGCCAGGCCGAGCAGGGCGCCACGGGCCCGCTCGCGCAGCGCGGAGGCGTCCCCGGGCGCCGGGACCGGGGGGATGCAGGCGATGGATGCCATACGCGGCCTCTGTTCCGAAGGGGGTCCGCACACGGCGCGGACCCTTTGCCGATGTGTCCCACCATCAGCGGTTGACCAGAGCCTCGGCGGCGCCACTGTCACCCGGTCGACATATGTGATCACTGGTGCTCGGATGAGCGTTCGAGCGTAAAACCGCAGGTTAGCGCAGCCTTTCCTTGCTGGCGAGAGGGAATGGGGAGGCGTACTGTCGGCGTTGTCGAAGAGTAGAACTTGTCCAAACTTAGCTTTGGCTTAGCTTATTGGGGGATCCCGGATGGCCATCATCGAGACCGAGGCGCCGCTGCACGAGGCGCACCGCGACAACCACACGCACCGCGATGTGAACGGCGGCTGGCTGCGCCCCGCGGTGTTCGGCGCCATGGACGGCCTGGTCTCCAACCTCGCCCTCATGACCGGTGTGGCCGGCGGTGCGGTCGGCCAGCAGACCGTGGTGCTCACCGGCCTCGCGGGACTGGCCGCCGGCGCCTTCTCGATGGCCGCGGGCGAGTACACCTCCGTCGCCTCCCAGCGGGAGCTGGTCGAGGCCGAGCTGGACGTCGAGCGGCGCGAGCTGCGCCGGCACCCCCAGGACGAGGAGGCCGAGCTGGCGGCGCTGTACGTGTCGCGGGGTGTCGAGCCCGAGCTGGCCCGGGAGGTGGCCCGGCAGCTGTCCCACGACCCCGAGCAGGCCCTGGAGATACACGCCCGCGAGGAGCTGGGCATCGACCCCGGCGACCTGCCCTCCCCGCTGGTCGCGGCCGTGTCCTCGTTCGGCTCGTTCGCGCTGGGCGCCCTGCTGCCCGTGCTGCCGTATCTGCTCGGCGCGAGCGCGCTGTGGCCCGCCGTGCTGCTGGCCCTGCTCGGCCTGTTCGCGTGCGGCGCGGTCGTCGCCAAGGTGACCGCGCGCAGCTGGTGGTTCAGCGGTCTGCGCCAGCTCGCCCTCGGCGGCGCGGCGGCCGGTGTGACGTACGTCCTGGGCAGCCTGTTCGGAATCGCCGTAGGATGAGTCGGCGCTGGTACTTATGCGATGGGCCGCATAAGTACCCCATTACCCGCTGGTTTCGGATGCATGACCACGGGGCATGAGCCGTAAGCGCTGTGGGCAATGAGGCCTGCGGCGCACTCGCGGGACGGGCGACGAGGCCCCACCCGCCCCCTGGACCGCAGGACATCGATCTGTCCGTGTGGTCCCCACATACCTTTCGCCGCCAAGCGCGGTACCTGCGCCGATACCCGTGGCGTCCACATGTTGGAACGGATTATCCCGGTTCCCGAGAACCGATCCATCATGTAACCTGCACGAAATTTTGCACTCCGCAGAGGGCCAACGTCGTCCCTCGGCACCAGCACATGCCACATGACGACGACGGGAGAGCCGATGCGTACGCCGCGCCAGCCGTCCCAGCACTCCGCGAATGGCCAGAACTGGTCCTTCATGGATGCTCGCCCTGCTGCGCAGGGTATGTACGACCCCCGCAACGAGCACGACGCGTGCGGCGTCGGTTTCGTGGCCACCCTCACCGGCGAGGCGAGCCACACGCTGGTCGATCAGGCGCTCACCGTCCTGCGCAACCTCGAACACCGCGGCGCCACCGGTTCCGAGCCCGACTCGGGCGACGGCGCGGGCATCCTGTCCCAGGTCCCGGACGCGTTCTTCCGTGAGGTCGCCGGATTCGAGCTGCCCGAGGCCGGCGGCTACGCGGTCGGTATCGCCTTCCTGCCCGAGGAGGGCACCGAGGACGCCGTCTCGCGCATCGAGACGATCGCCGGCGAGGAGGGCCTCACGGTCCTCGGCTGGCGCGAGGTCCCGGTCGCCCCCGAGCTCCTCGGCGCCACCGCCCGCTCCACGATGCCGGTCTTCCGCCAGATCTTCGTGAGCGACGGCGCCAGCACGGGCATCACGCTCGACCGCAAGGCCTTCGTGCTGCGCAAGCGCGCCGAGCGCGAGGTCGGCGTCTACTTCCCGTCGCTGTCCGCGCGGACCATCGTCTACAAGGGCATGCTGACCACCGGTCAGCTGGAGCCCTTCTTCCCGGACCTGTCCGACCGCCGCTTCGCCTCCGCGATCGCGCTCGTGCACTCCCGGTTCTCCACGAACACGTTCCCGTCGTGGCCGCTCGCGCACCCGTACCGGTTCGTCGCGCACAACGGTGAGATCAACACCGTCAAGGGCAACCGCAACTGGATGCGCGCCCGTGAGTCGCAGCTCGTCTCCGAGCTGTTCGGCTCCGAGAAGCTGGACCGTGTCTTCCCGGTCTGCACCCCGGACGCCTCCGACTCCGCCTCCTTCGACGAGGTCCTGGAGCTGCTGCACCTCGGCGGCCGCTCGCTGCCGCACTCCGTGCTGATGATGATCCCGGAGGCGTGGGAGAACCACGACTCCATGGACCCGGCCCGGCGCGCCTTCTACCAGTTCCACTCCACGATGATGGAGCCCTGGGACGGCCCGGCCTGTGTCACCTTCACCGACGGCACCCAGGTCGGCGCGGTCCTCGACCGCAACGGCCTGCGCCCCGGCCGCTACTGGGTCACCGACGAGGGCCTCGTCGTCCTCGGCTCCGAGGTCGGCGTCCTCGACATCGACCCCGCCAGGGTCGTCCGCAAGGGACGCCTCCAGCCCGGCAAGATGTTCCTCGTCGACACCGTCGAGCAGCGCATCATCGAGGACGACGAGATCAAGGCCCAGCTCGCGTCCGAGGCCCCGTACGCCGAGTGGCTGGAGACCGGCGAGATCGAGCTGGGCGACCTGCCCGAGCGCGAGCACATCGTCCACACCCACGCCTCGGTCACCCGCCGCCAGCAGACCTTCGGGTACACCGAGGAGGAGCTGCGCGTCATCCTCGCGCCGATGGCCAAGGCCGGCGCCGAGCCGATCGGCTCCATGGGCACCGACTCGCCGATCGCCGCGCTGTCCTCGCGCCCGCGCCTGCTGTTCGACTACTTCACCCAGCTGTTCGCGCAGGTCACCAACCCGCCGCTGGACGCGATCCGCGAGGAGCTGGTCACCTCCCTGCGCAGCTCGCTCGGCCCGCAGGGCAACCTGCTCGACCCGACCGCCGCGTCCTGCCGGTCCGTCGTGCTGCCCTTCCCGGTCATCGACAACGACGAGCTCGCCAAGCTCATCCACATCAACGCCGACGGCGACATGCCCGGCTTCAAGGCCGCGACCCTGTCCGGCCTGTACCGGGTGCACGGCGGCGGTGACGCGCTGGCCGCGCGCATCGAGGAGATCTGCGCCGAGACCGACGCCGCCATCGAGAACGGCGCCCGGCTGATCGTCCTGTCGGACCGCCACTCCGACGCCGAGCACGCGCCGATCCCCTCGCTGCTGCTCACCGCGGCCGTCCACCACCACCTCATCCGCACCAAGCAGCGCACCGAGGTGGGCCTGCTGGTCGAGGCCGGCGACGTCCGCGAGGTCCACCACGTCGCCCTGCTCATCGGCTTCGGCGCCGCGGCCGTCAACCCCTACCTCGCGATGGAGTCCGTCGAGGACCTCGTCCGCGCCGGCACCTTCCTCACGGACATCGAGTCCGAGAAGGCCATCCGCAACCTGATCTACGCCCTCGGCAAGGGCGTCCTGAAGGTCATGTCCAAGATGGGCATCTCCACCGTCGCCTCCTACCGCGGCGCCCAGGTCTTCGAGGCCGTCGGCCTCGAAGCGCCCTTCGTGGAGAAGTACTTCAACGGCACCGCCTCCAAGATCGGCGGCGTCGGCATCGACGTCGTCGCCAAGGAGGTCGCCGCCCGCCACGCCAAGGCCTACCCGGCCTCCGGCATCGCCCCGGCGCACCGCGCGCTCGAGATCGGCGGCGAGTACCAGTGGCGCCGCGAGGGCGAGCCTCACCTGTTCGACCCGGAGACGGTCTTCCGCCTCCAGCACTCGACCCGCAGCAAGCGCTACGACATCTTCAAGATGTACACCGAGCGCGTGAACGAGCAGTCCGAGCGCCTGATGACGCTGCGCGGCCTGTTCGGCTTCACCTCCGGCCGCCCGTCCATCTCCGTGGACGAGGTCGAGCCGGTCTCCGAGATCGTCAAGCGCTTCTCCACCGGCGCCATGTCGTACGGCTCCATCTCCAAGGAGGCGCACGAGACCCTCGCCATCGCCATGAACCAGCTGGGCGCCAAGTCCAACACCGGTGAGGGCGGCGAGGACCCGGAGCGTCTGTACGACCCGGCCCGCCGGTCCGCCATCAAGCAGGTCGCCTCCGGCCGCTTCGGTGTGACGAGCGAGTACCTGGTCAACGCGGACGACATCCAGATCAAGATGGCCCAGGGCGCCAAGCCCGGTGAGGGCGGCCAGCTGCCCGGCCACAAGGTCTACCCGTGGGTCGCCAAGACGCGTCACTCGACGCCGGGCGTGGGCCTGATCTCCCCGCCGCCGCACCACGACATCTACTCCATCGAGGACCTGGCCCAGCTGATCCACGACCTGAAGAACGCGAACCCGCAGGCGCGGATCCACGTGAAGCTGGTCTCCGAGGTCGGCGTCGGCACGGTCGCGGCGGGTGTGTCCAAGGCGCACGCGGACGTGGTCCTGATCTCCGGTCACGACGGAGGCACCGGTGCCTCCCCGCTGACCTCGCTGAAGCACGCGGGCGGCCCCTGGGAGCTCGGCCTCGCCGAGACCCAGCAGACCCTGCTGCTCAACGGCCTGCGCGACCGCATCGTCGTGCAGACCGACGGCCAGCTGAAGACCGGCCGCGACGTGATCATCGCCGCGCTGCTGGGCGCCGAGGAGTTCGGTTTCGCGACCGCGCCGCTCGTCGTCTCCGGCTGCGTCATGATGCGCGTCTGCCACCTGGACACCTGCCCGGTCGGCATCGCCACCCAGAACCCGGTCCTGCGCGACCGCTTCTCCGGCAAGGCCGAGTTCGTGGTGAACTTCTTCGAGTTCATCGCGCAGGAGGTCCGCGAGCTGCTCGCCGAGCTGGGCTTCCGCTCCATCGAGGAGGCCGTCGGCCACGCCGAGATCCTCGACGTGCACCGCGCGGTGGACCACTGGAAGGCGCAGGGCCTGGACCTGGAGCCGCTGTTCCACGTGCCCGAGCTGCCCGAGGGCGCGGTCCGCCACCAGGTGATCGCCCAGGACCACGGCCTGGAGAAGGCGCTCGACAACGAGCTGATCAGGCTCGCCGCCGACGCGCTCGCCGCGGACTCCGCGACCACCGCCCAGCCGGTGCGCGCCCAGGTCGCCATCCGCAACATCAACCGCACGGTCGGCACCATGCTCGGCCACGAGGTGACGAAGAAGTTCGGCGGCGCGGGCCTGCCCGACGACACCGTCGACATCACCTTCACCGGCTCGGCCGGCCAGTCCTTCGGCGCGTTCGTGCCGCGCGGCGTCACGCTGCGGCTGGAGGGCGACGCCAACGACTACGTCGGCAAGGGCCTGTCGGGCGGCCGGGTCGTGGTCCGCCCGGACCGCGGCGCCGACCACCTCGCCGAGTACTCCACCATCGCGGGCAACACCATCGCGTACGGTGCGACCGGCGGCGAGCTGTTCCTGCGCGGCCGTACCGGCGAGCGCTTCTGCGTCCGCAACTCCGGCGCGCTGGTGGTCTCCGAGGGTGTGGGCGACCACGGCTGCGAGTACATGACCGGTGGCCACGCGGTGGTCCTCGGCGAGACGGGCCGCAACTTCGCGGCCGGCATGTCCGGTGGCGTCGCCTACGTCATCGACCTGAACCGCGACAACGTCAACGTGGGCAACCTCGACGCGGTCGAGGCCCTCGACGACTCGGACAGGCAGTGGCTGCACGACGTCGTGCGCCGCCACCAGGAGGAGACCGGCTCCACGGTCGCCGAGAAGCTCCTGGCCGAGTGGGACACGGCGGTGAACCGCTTCAGCAAGATCATCCCCAGCACGTACAAGGCAGTGCTCGCCGCCAAGGACGCCGCCGAGCGAGCCGGTCTCTCCGAGTCGGAGATCACCGAGAAGATGATGGAGGCGGCGACCAATGGCTGACCCGAAGGGCTTTCTGAACCACGGCCGCGAGGTCGCCAAGTCCCGTCCCGTCGACGTGCGGCTGAAGGACTGGAACGAGGTCTACGTCCCCGGCTCGCTGCTTCCGATCATCAGCAAGCAGGCCAGCCGGTGCATGGACTGCGGCATCCCGTTCTGCCACAACGGCTGCCCGCTGGGGAACCTGATCCCCGAGTGGAACGACTACGCCTACCGCGAGGACTGGTCGGCCGCGCAGGAGCGCCTGCACGCCACCAACAACTTCCCGGAGTTCACCGGCCGCCTCTGCCCGGCGCCCTGTGAGTCGGCGTGTGTGCTCGGCATCAACCAGCCGGCCGTCACCATCAAGAACGTCGAGGTCTCGATCATCGACAAGGCGTGGGAGACCGGTGACGTCGCCCCGCAGGCCCCCGAGCGGCTGTCCGGCAAGACCGTCGCGGTCGTCGGCTCGGGCCCCGCGGGCCTGGCCGCCGCCCAGCAGCTGACCCGGGCCGGCCACACCGTCGCCGTCTACGAGCGTGCGGACCGCGTCGGAGGCCTCCTCCGGTACGGCATCCCCGAGTTCAAGATGGAGAAGCGGCACATCAACCGCCGTATCGAGCAGATGCGCGCGGAGGGCACCCGCTTCCGCACCGGCATCGAGATCGGCCGCGACCTGAAGTCCACGGACCTCAAGAAGCGCTACGACGCCGTCGTGCTGGCCGTCGGTGCCACCACGGCCCGCGACCTGCCGGTGCCGGGCCGCGAGCTCCAGGGCATCTACCAGGCCATGGAGTACCTGCCGCTGGCCAACAAGGTCCAGGAGGGCGACTACGTCACCGCCCCGATCACGGCCGAGGGCAAGCACGTCGTGGTCATCGGCGGCGGCGACACCGGCGCGGACTGCGTGGGCACCGCCCACCGCCAGGGCGCGGCCTCCGTGACGCAGCTGGAGATCATGCCGAGGCCGGGCGAGGACCGGGCGCCGCACCAGCCGTGGCCGACCTTCCCGATGCTCTACAAGGTCACCTCCGCACACGAGGAGGGCGGCGAGCGGGTCTACTCCGTCTCCACCACCCACTTCGAGGGTGACGAGGACGGCAACGTCCAGTGGCTGCACCTTGTCGAGGTCGAGTTCGTCGACGGGAAGCTGACCCAGAAGCCGGGCACCGAGCGCAAGATCCCCGCCCAGCTGGTCACCCTCGCCATGGGCTTCACCGGAACCGACCGGGACAACGGCCTGGTGGAGCAGTTCGCACTGGACCTCGACGAGCGGGGTAACATCGCTCGCGACGCCGACTTCCAGACCAACGTGCCGGGAGTGTTCGTCGCCGGTGACGCCGGCCGCGGCCAGTCCCTGATCGTGTGGGCGATCGCGGAGGGCCGCTCGGCCGCCCGCGGCGTCGACCGCTTCCTGACCGGAGCCAGCGACCTGCCGGCGCCGATCCGCCCGACGGACCGCGCGCTGATGGTCTGACCGGCCCGAAAAGACGTCCCGTACAAAGGCGTACGGAACACTGGTGGCGCCTGCCTGTCCCCGACCCGGACACCTCGGCAGGCGCCGCCGCATTTTCCCGGTCCTCCGTGACCCGCTCTCCGGGACCGGCTTCCCGGGACCCGCTTCCAGTGGCCTGCCTCCCGGCACCCGCCGGACGGCTGCCCACCGGGCGCTTCTAGCGGGTCACCAGCCCCTCGAACCGTACGGTCGCGTCCTCCGTGTACGCCCCGACCGAGCCGAGCAGATACGGCCGCTCGGTGTCGGTGAAGGTCACCAGGGTCCGGCCGCCCACCTCGACACGGAGCACCGGCCCCCGCTGCTCCACCCGCACCCGGTGCCAGTCGCCCACGGGGTACTTCCGGTGCCCGGTGGCCAGGAAGCGCTGGCCGCCCGGATAGGCGGGGTCACGCTTGCCCAGCTCCCAGCCGTTGGGCTTGAGGGTGACGTAGTAGAAGTGCTCCGGATCGGAGTACCCCCACACCAGCCAGGGCACCTCCCACGGGTTCGGCTCCGGTACCCGCAGCTGTCTCACCGTGCGCATCCGCGCCTCGAACGTCACGTCCGTGTAGGTCGTGGTGCTCACCACCAGACCGGCGTGGGTCGTGGCGGGCGTCCTGGCGATCCTGGGTGAGAGCGACAGGCTGTCGTCGTCACCGGTGTTGGTGCCGTGGCCGTTGAACACCGACAGCCAGCGGCCGTGCGTGGAGCTGTCGGCCCAGGGCGCCGGGGGCGGCGCGGGGTCGTTCCCGCCGCACCGGCTCACCGTGACCGCCAGCAGCGCCGCCAGCGCCAGCCCGGCCGCGAGCCCCGCGCGGAGCCGCCCCCTGCGGCCCGGAGGAGGAAGGGAGTTCCGCCGCCGGGGCCGCAGGAGGGAGGACGTCATGCCGCAGAGTATGGCCCGGCGGCCGTCGCCCCGACCGGCACATCGGCCGCGAAGTCCTCGGCCAGTTGCGCCAGTACGCGGCTCGCGGCCCGGCCGTCGCCGAACGGGTTGCCCGCGTTCGCCATCCGCCGGTACTCCTCCGGATCGTCCAGCAGCCGCTCCGCACAGCCGACGATGGCGTCCGGGTCGGTGCCGATCAGCCGCGCGGCACCCGCCTCCACCGCCTCCGGGCGCTCGGTGGTCGTGCGCAGCACCAGCGCCGGCTTGCTCAGGCTGGGCGCCTCCTCCTGGATGCCGCCCGAGTCGGTGAGCACCAGGTCGCACTCGGCCAGCGTGGCCGCGAAGTCCAGGTAGTCCAGGGGCTCGACCAGCTCGATGCCGGGGTGCCCGTCCAGCTCGGGCAGCAGCGCGTCCCGCACGGCGGGGCTCTTGTGCAGGGGCAGCACGATCTCGACGTCCCCGCGGTGGGCCAGCCGACGCAGCGCCCGGCCCATCGCACGCATCCGGTCGCCCTGGTTCTCCCGGCGGTGCAGCGTCACCAGGATGCGGCGGGCCCCGGTGCGGAACGCGGACGCCCCGGTGCCCTCGGCGAGCACCCACAGCAGGTTGTCGATCACCGTGTTGCCGGTGGTGAACACCTGCTCGGCACGTACCCCCTCGTCCGTCAGATGCCGTGCGGCACGCGCCGTCGGGGCGAAGTGCCAGCGGGCGATACGGCCGATCAGACAGCGGTTGAGCTCCTCGGGGAAGGGGTTGTCCAGCACTCCGGTGCGCAGCCCGGCCTCCACGTGCGCGACCGGGATCTTCTCGTAGAACGCGGCCAGGGCCCCGGCCAGCGCGGTCGTGGTGTCCCCCTGCACCACGACCAGGTCGGGCCGTTGCTCCCGCATCGCCCCGCCCAGTTCCTGGACCAGACGGGCGGTGAGATCGGACAGCTCCTGCCGGGTGCGCATCACGTCCAGGGAGATGCGTACGTCGACGCCGAGCAGACCGAGCATCTGCTGGAGCATCTCGCGGTGCTGGCCGGTGGTGACGACGACGGGTTCGAACTGTTCGGAGCCGGCCATCGCACGGGCCACCGGGGCCAGTTTGATCGCCTCGGGCCGGGTGCCGAGCACGAGCATGGCGCGTACGGGCACGGCGGACGGGTGTGTGGACATGGTTGAGCCCCCCTAGGGCATGCGCGATCGCACAACCGCGCAGATATGAGAGATACGGCGGGCCGCCGCGTGACGGGCGGCTCGTCGCGTGAGATGGGCGGACCTCCGGCGGCGCGCACGGGTCAGGCGCGCGTGGGTGTCCTCGGCGAGGACCGCAGCGGGTCAGGTGCGTGCGGTCCTCGCCGAGCTCCGCGGCGGGTCAGGTCCGCGCGGTCTTCAGCCAGGTCCGCTTGCCGGTGAGCATCCGCCAGAACCCCCACCAGCCGGCGGCGAACCAGATGTAGCCGTAGAAGACGAAGAGATGGGCGAGCAGCACCGAGCGCACCAGGCCCAGTTCGCGCTCGCGCCTGGCGTAGACGAAGCCGTAGGTGTAGGCCGCGGTGAACGACAGCAGATACGGGCCCAGCAGCCACATCGGTGAGACGAGGGAGTGGCCGGCCTGCACCGAGGCCACCACGGTCGCCACCAGGGCGACGACGAAGGACAGCGGAAGCAGCGAGGTCAGCAGGATCAGCACCGGGCTGGACAGGTGGTAGAGAAGGTCGAGCGCGGGCCGCAGAGGTACGTCCCGCAGGATGAGCGGGACCAGGTTCGCGGACTGCAGGTGGCCCTGGAACCAGCGCGAGCGCTGCCGGATCAGCCGCTTGAGGCTGAGCACGGCCTGCTGGGAGACCGCGGCGGTGACGCAGTGCTGGTTGGTCCAGCCCTTGGCGATCAGCCGCACCCCGAGGTCGAGGTCCTCCGTGAGGCTGTCGCTCCACGGGCCGTCCCCGTCCAGCGTGTCGAGCGCCGACAGCCGCATGAACTGGCCGTTGCCGCCCATGCCGACGCTGCCGATGAACCGGCGCGCGCTCTGGAAGACGTCGCCGTAGACGACGAACTCCATGTCCTGCATCCGGGCCAGCAGGCCGAGCTGCCGGTTGTACATCCGCACGCAGACCTGGACCGCGCCCGTGCGGGGATCGTCGAAGTAGGGATCGACGGACTGCATGATGTGCGGATCGAGCCGGCCGTCGGCGTCGACGACGCACAGGACCACGTCATCGGGGTCGTACGCCGCCAGCAGACCCGATTCCCGCAGGTGACGTACCCCGTCGTTGAGTGCGGCGCCCTTGCCCCGGCGCGCGTTCGGCGGGTTGCGCCGGTGCAGCCGGACCCGGGGACCGGCGGCGAGCGCGATCTCGGAGGTGCGGTCGTCCGAGCCGTCGTCGATCACCAGTGCCATGAAATTCCCGGCGGGCAGAGCGGTGATGCGCGCCAGGCTTTCGGAAAGCACGGTCTCCTCGTTCAGGCAGGCGAGAAGAAATACGTAGAAGCGTTCTCTCCGATCCGTCCGGGAGCGGCGAATTCTTCGCCGGGACAGCAGAAACATGCCCGTGTTGTAGCAGCCGGCCAGCACGATCAGCGTGATGGCGGACCACAGCAGCACCTCAACGATCACATCTGCTCCCGGCTTTGACCTGCGGCGCGGCCGTCGCCGGGCGGGCCTCGCGGCGCAGCTTGGCCCTGGCCAGGAGTATCAGACAGGCGGTCAGGCAGTAGAGCAGAAATCCAGCTCCGGCGGTTGCCTGTAATGTTTTGGCCAAAGGCAGGCCGGGCAACGCCTCCGGTGCCGCCATTGCCCCTGCCATGGGCAGCAAGGCACCGAGAGCGGGTCGTCCGTACATCTTCCCCCCACATTTCACAGCGCGTCCCCGTCGCGCGATGGTGAACGTAGCAGACCCTGACGGCGGTCAAGAAGAGGATCAGAAAAAAGCCGGAGTTCGACACTTCGGCCGGATCTGTCGGGCATCCTGGAATTCTCCCGATGCCTCGTCGACACCCCTCCCGGGTCGGCAGAGGAATCGGGTGCCTTCGTACGCGCAAGTACCTTTGCCCAATGGTTGGCAAAGTGGGGGGAAGAACGTGAGACCAGTCATCCCGTCCTGGAGACGGGGGAGTTTTCGAATTTCCGTCGTCCTGATGCTGCTGGCCGCCCTGCTGGGCGGCTCTTTCATGACCTCGGGCGCACAGGCGGCAGGGGACCACCGGCACCCCGGGGAGAAGGCCGGCGCGAAGTCCGGGGTCAGCCGGGTCGACCTGAAGGGCTGGGCGAAGGCCCAGCTCAAGGCCGACCGGGCGCGCCACAAGGGGCACGGCAGGACACGGGTGGCGCTGGCCCGCGCCGCGGCCGGTCCGTCGCTCACCGCCTCCTCGCTGGCCCGTCAGGCCAGCGCGCTCACCCCGGCCCGGACCACCCGGACCGCGGCGTCCGCCTCGGTGGACGCGGCGGACGCGGCCGCCGGCCCGACCGCCCTCGTCCTGTTCGACACGGCGGGGCCCTACGGACACCTCGGCGAGCTGTACGCCATGGCCGCGGCCAACCTCGCCGGCCACTTCGGCCCCGTCACCGCCAAGCCCGTGCAGCAGTACACGGCGGGCCTGGTCGAGTCGTACACGGCCGTCGTCTACATCGGCTCCACCTACTACGGCGGCCCGGTCCCGGACCAGATCCCCGCCGCCTTCCACCAGGACGTGCTGACCACCAGCAAGCCCGTGACCTGGATCGGCGCCAATATCTGGGGCATGGCCAACACGGTCGGCGTGGGCCAGTTCACCCAGAAGTACGGCTGGGACCCGACCAACTCCTACTACGGCGACGGCGGTTCGGTCGGCACCGTGACCCAGGTGACGTACAAGGGCCAGACCCTGACCCGGAAGATCCCGGCCGGGCAGGACGGCGGCGTGCTGCGCCCCACCGTGCTCACCGGGCCCGGCTACCCCGCGGTCACCCGTCTCGCCGAGGGCCTGGACACCACCAGCGGCAACACCTTCGGCTGGGCGGTCCGCTCCGCGAACCTCACCTACCTCGGTGAGATCCCGTTCGCCTTCGTCTCCGAGAGCGACCGCGTCATCGTCTTCGAGGACCTCCTCTTCGACGCCCTCTCCCCGGCCACCACCGAGCGCCACCGCGCGCTGGTCCGGCTGGAGGACATCAGCCCCAACTCCGACCCGTCCGAACTGCGCGCCATCGCCGACTATCTGTACTCCGAGCGCATCCCGTACGGCATCAACGTGGTCCCCGTCTACACGGACCCCAAGGGCGCCTACAACGAGGGTGTCCCCGAGACCGTCCGGCTCAGCCAGCGGCCGCAGCTGGTCAGCGCGCTGAAGTACATGCTGGCCAGGGGTGCGGTGCTGATGAACCACGGCTACACGCATCAGTACGGCAACCTCGACAACCCCTACAACGGCGTGACGGGTGACGACTTCGAGTTCTACCGGGCGCACGTGGACGCGTCGAACACGGTCGTCTACGACGGGCCGCTGAGCGAGGACTCCGCGCTCTACGCCCAGACCCGGGTGAACGCGGCCCTCGCCGAATTCGCTCTCGCCGGACTTCCCCGGCCCACGCTGTGGACCACTCCGCACTACGCGGGTTCCCGCACCGATTACCAGGTGTTCAGTTCGAATTTCAATGCGCGGCTCGAACGTTCGCTGTATTTCGGTGGCACGCTCACCGGAGCGGCCTCCGATCCGAACCGGTTCATCGGGCAGTTCTTCCCCTATGTGGTCCGTGATGTGTACGGGACAAAGGTCATTCCGGAAAACATCGGGAATTACGAGCCGGAGGAATACAACAACCACCCGCCGCGGCTGCCGGCCGACCTCGTCGCCTCGGCGAAGGCCAATCTCGCCGTCCGGGACGGGTTCGCCAGCTTCTTCTACCACCCGTACTTCCCGGTACAGCCGCTGAAGGAGACAGTGGAGGGCATCAAGGCCCTCGGATACACCTTCGTCAGTCCGGCGGTGCTGTGAGGGCACCGCGTGTGAAGGGGAGGACCGTCGCTGCCGCGGCGGTCCTCCTCGCCGTGACCGCCTGTACGCAGGGCTCCTCCGGTACGGCGGGCGCGACGGGCGTGACCGGCGCCGCGGCGCGCCCGGCCGAGCTGCGGGGCATGACCCTGCCCTCCTGGTACCGCACCGACTACGACAGCCCCGCCGCCGGCCGCTATCTCAAGGACATCAGGGCCACCGGCGCCCGCTGGGTCACCCTCACCCCGACCTGGTACCAGAACACCCGGACCGGCAGCTCGATGCACAGCACCGAGGAGACCGCCTCCGACGCGAGCCTGCGCCGGATCGTGCGCCGCGCGCACGCCGCCGGGCTCAAGGTGATGATCAAGCCCCATGTCGACCTCGCCGACGGCGGCGACCGCGCGGAGATCCGCCCCGGGGACCGCGGGCGCTGGTTCACCGCCTACCGGCGGTTCATCACGCACTACGCGGCACTGGCCGCCGCCACCGGCGCGGAACAGTTCTCCGTCGGCACCGAACTCGCCGGGGTCTGCGACGACCTCACCGGCTGGACCCGCACCATCGAGGCCGTCCGCGAGCGCTACGACGGCCCGCTCACCTACGCCGCCAACTACGACGAGTACGAGCGCATCGGCTTCTGGAAGCGCCTGGACCTCATCGGCATCGACGCCTACTGGCCGCTGGCCGACACCCCCACCGCCGACCCCGCCCGGCTGCGCCAGGCCTGGGCACCCATCCGCGACCGGCTCGCCGAGTACTCAGCGCGCGCCGGCCGGCGCGTCCTGTTCACCGAGGCCGGCTACGTCAGCCAGCGGGGCACCACCACCGCTCCCTACTCCTGGGACATCAGCACCACGCCCGACACCAGGGAGCAGGCCGCCGCCTACCGCGCGCTGCTGGACTCCTTCGAGGGCCGGCGCTGGTGGGCCGGGGTGTCCTGGTGGATGTGGGACGACTGGCCGGACAGCGGCGAGACCCCGGCGGAACTGGCCTACACCCCGCACGGCAAGCCCGCCGAGCAGGTACTGCGCCAGAAGTGGGGGCCGTAGGGCGCCGTCCGGCAGGGACCCCCTACGGCACGCGGTAGGTCTCGCCGTACACCTGCCACCGGAGCGGGGTCTTGAGGGCGAAGTTGCCGGAGTCGAGGAACCGTCGCTGCGCCGTGTCGATCCGGGTGGTGTCCGCGTTCGCCTTCTTCGCCCTCATGGCCTCACGACGCACATCCAGGAAGGCCGACAGAAAGGCCCCCTCCGACCCGCCCTCGGCGGGCGTCTCGGCCTTGTCCAGGGCCCGCTCGCGCATCCCGTAGAAGCCGTTGGGGTCGGTGTCGGGGCCGTGCAGCACCATCGCGTCGTAGTAGATGAACTGGCCGAGGGTGCCGAGACCGTCCAGCTTGGCCATACGGACCGCCGGTTCGAAGTAGACGCTGTCGCGCTCGCGGTTCTGGGCCGCGCGGAACTCCGGGACCTTCGCCTCCTCCTGCCAGGCGGTGGTGAAGCCGGGGTCGAGACCCTCGTGCGAGTCCGTGCCGTCGACCTTGCGCAGCGCGGGCAGATATTCGGCCAGCCCGTTGTCGGGGTGGGCCTTGGTGTAGTTCTCCACCAGCACCCGCAGGTCGTGGGTGCCGGTGCAGAAGCCGATCACACCCGCCGTGTAGCCCTGGCCGTCCCCGAGGTCCTCGATGCGGCCGTAGGAGCCGCGCCAGTCCAGCGTCGAGTACTCGGCCGTCGCCACGATCTGCTGGGCCAGATTCCTCTTGTCCGGCGCCATGAGCCCCGGCGGAAGGGCGGCCACCGCCTTGTCGTCCGCGGCCCGCTCGGCGGCGTCCGCGTCCCGCTCCGCCTTCGCCTTCGCCTGGTCCCGGGCCATCTGCTGGATGGCCGTCGGGCTCTGAGGCATGGAGGCGTCCGAGTCCGTGGGGGCGAGAAGGTACACGGCGGCGGTGGCGACCACGGGAACGGCGGCGAACAACAGAGCGGCTTTCTTCATGGCGTACACCGTAAGGCCCCTGTCAGGCCGCTGTGCCCGTCAGCTCCGTCACTTTCACCACGGCCGCCACCAGCAGGACCGCGAGCACCGCCGCGCACGCCGCCGCCTGGATCGCCGTACGGTGCCTGCCGCGCGGTGCGTAGGCGAGGACCAGGGCCACCACGCCACCGGTGAGGAGGCCGCCGAGACGGCCCTGCCAAGAGGTGAGACGCGCGGAGACGACCAGCCACACCAGCATCAGGACCATCAGCCGGTTCAACTCGCCCAGGTCCGACCCGATGCGGCGGGCCATGACGTACGCCGCGACGGCGAGACCGAAGATCGCGCCGGACGCCCCGACGGACAACCGGCCGGGGTCGGCGAGCAGCAGTTCGAACACCGAGCCGCCGACCGTCGCCAGCAGGTACAGCGCGAGGAACCGCGACCGGCCGAGCCGCGACTCCACCAGCGGGCCGAGCCGCCACAGCGCGAGCATGTTCAGCACGACATGGGAGACGCCGAAGGTGCCCTCGGTCGGCATCGAGTGCAGGAACCCGCCGGTGACCAGCCGCTCCCACTCACCGGCCACCAGCCCCTCCGCCGCGAACTCCGCCGGGGCGGCGCCCTCGTGGACGTAGTGCAGCCCGTCCGGGCCGATCAGGCCGGCGCCGAGCATCGCGAACCGGTCCACGATCTCCGGCCGCGCCACCTCGGCCAGGTAGGCGAGGACGTTGAGCCCGATCAGCACGCACGTCATCACCGGCACGGCGGTGATGCTGCCGCCGAACACCGTCCGGGCCCGGCGCACCGAGCACGCGCCCTCCTTCACACAGTCCGGGCAGTGGTGGCCGACGGCCGCCTCGCGCATGCAGTCCGGGCAGACGAACCGGTCGCACCGGGTGCAGCGGACGTAGGACTCCACCTCGGGATGGCGGTAGCAGGTGGTGACGGCGGCTTCCATGCCGGCTCCTCGACGGGTCGCGGGGCGGGGACGGCAGACAGCCGGTGAGGACGGCAGGTGCCGATGGGGACGGGACGTGCCGGTGAGGCGGCGGCGCACAAACCAGCGAACTGCGGTGATCGGGGAGAGAGGCGGGGGTGTCGTGGCGTAGCCTCGGCTGCGGTTCGGAGCGAGGGGAGTTCGGGGATGTCGGCGATCAGTCTCAGAAAGGTCGAGGAGACCGCACCGGCGCTGGTCAGCCTGTACAAGACGGCGGGTGACTCGCTGGGGCGGCACGGGCTGGACGGGCAGCGGGCCGCGGTCTACCTCGTCGTCGACTACTCGGGCTCGATGAAGCCCTACTACCAGAACGGCAGTGTCCAGGCGCTCGCCGACCGGGTGCTCGGGCTGTCCGCGCACTTCGACGACGACGGCCGGGTGCCGGTGGTGTTCTTCTCCACCGACGTCGACGCCGTCACCGACATCGCGCTCGCCGACCACCACGGCCGGATCGACCGGATCGTCGCCGGGCTCGGGCACATGGGCAAGACCAGCTACCACCTGGCCATGGACGCCGTCATCGACCACTACCTCGACAGCGGCTCGACGGCCCCCGCCCTGGTCGTCTTCCAGACCGACGGCGGCCCGATCAACAAGCTCGCCGCCGAGCGCTATCTGTGCAAGGCGGCCCGGCTGCCGCTGTTCTGGCAGTTCATCGGCTTCGGCGACCCGGGCAGCCGCCAGTTCGACTTCCTGCGCAAGCTGGACGAGCTGGACGTGCCGGGCAGGCGCGACGTGGACAACGCCGGGTTCTTCCACGCCGGGACGGACCCCCGCAAGGTGTCCGACGCCGAGCTCTACGACCGGCTGGTGAGCGAGTTCCCGCAGTGGCTGGCGGCGGCCCGGGCCCGGGGAATCGTCCGTACGTGACTCGTCCGGCGGCCTGTTCGCGCGCCTCGCGTTGGCTTGAATGCGTCACCGTGCCACCCTGAGGGAGACCGACGGGAGGCTCGTATGGGCGGCGCACGAGCGGCGGACGAGGGGCCGGTAACCGGGCGTGAGGCCCTGTCAGGGAACTCGGGCGCCGCGCCCGGGGTGCCTCGGCTCCCGGGTTCCGCGCCCGGGGGCGGGCGGCGCACCTCTCCCGGCAGGGGTGAGCGGCTGGCCGACTGGTTCGACGGGCGGCTCGGGCTCTACCCGCTGGCCAAGGCGAACATGCGCAAGGTGTTTCCGGAACACGGTTCGTTCATGCTCGGCGAGGTCTGCCTCTACAGCTTCATCGTGCTGATCCTCACCGGCGTCTACCTCACCCTCTTCTTCGAGCCCAGCGCCACCGAGGTCGTCTACGACGGCACGTACGCCCCGCTCAACGGCGTGATCGTGACCCGCGCCTTCGAGTCCACCCTGGACATCAGCTTCGACGTGCGCGGCGGACTGCTGATCCGGCAGATCCACCACTGGTCGGCCGTGGTCTTCGTGGCCGGCATGCTCGTGCACATGATGCGGGTGTTCTTCACCGGCGCCTTCCGCAAGCCCCGCGAGCTGAACTGGATGTTCGGCTGGACCCTGCTGATGCTGGGCCTGCTCACGGGACTGACCGGCTACTCGCTCCCCGACGACCTGCTCTCCGGCACCGGCGTCCGCTTCGCGCACGGCGCGATCCTGTCGGTGCCGGTCGTCGGGACGTATCTGGCGTTCTTCCTGTTCGGCGGGGAGTTCCCGGGGCACGAGATCATCCCGCGGCTGTACCCGATCCACATCCTGCTGCTGCCCGGGATCATGCTGGGCCTGGTCGCCGCCCATCTGATCCTGGTCTTCTACCACAAGCACACCCAGTACCCGGGCCCCGGCCACGACCGGCGCACGGTCGTCGGCATGCCCCTGTGGCCGATCTACACCGCCAAGGCCGGCGGCTTCTTCTTCCTCGTCTTCGGTGTGCTCACGCTGCTCGGCGGCCTCGCGCAGATCAACCCGGTGTGGGCGTTCGGCCCCTACCGCCCCGACCTGGTCACCACCGGCGCCCAGCCCGACTGGTACCTCGGCTTCTCCGAGGGACTGATCCGGGTGATGCCGGGATGGGAGATCAACGCCTACGGACACACGCTCGCGCTCGGCGTGTTCATCCCGTTCGCGCTCTTCCCGCTGATCATGATGGCGATCCTGATCCACCCCTTCGTGGAGTCCTGGGTCACCGGCGACCGGCGCGAGCACCACATCCTCGACCGGCCGCGCAACGCGCCCGTGCGCACATCCCTCGGCGTCGCCTGGCTCAGCCTGTACGGGGTGCTCCTGATCGGCGGCGGCAACGACATCGTGGCCACGCATCTGCATCTGTCCATCAACACCATCACCTGGTTCGTGCGGATCGCGGTGTTCGTGGTCCCCGTCGTGGCCTACATGGTCACCAAACGCGTCTGCATGGGCCTGCAGTACCGCGACCGCGACAAGGTGCTGCACGGCAGGGAGACCGGCACGATCAAGCGCCTCCCGGACGGCGAGTACATCGAGGTCCACGAACCCCTCTCGCAGGCACAGCTGTTCACCCTCACCCAGCACGAGCAGCGGGAGCCGTACGAGACCGGGCCCCGGGTCGACGCGAACGGCGTACGGCGGCGGGTCAAGCTCTCCCACCGGCTGCGCGCCCGGCTGTCCCGCAGTCTGTACGGGCCCGACAACCAGGTCGAGAAGCCGACACCCGAGGAGTACCGCGAGCTCACCCGCGAAGGGCACTGAGCAGCTCGGCCCGGCAGGTGTCCGGGTCGCCCCACGCGGTGCGCAGGGCCTTCGCCCTGGTCAGCCACAGCGACAGGTCGTACTCCGAGGTGTAGCCGATCGCGCCGTGGCACTGCAGCGCGGTCCGCGCGGTGCCGTACGCCGCCTCGCACGCGCCGGCCTTCGCCGCGGCCAGGTCCGCCTCGCTCATCGTGAGCGCCGCCCCGAAGACCAGGGGCGCGGCGAACTCCAGTGCGATCCTGGCGTCGGCCAGCCGGTGCTTGACGGCCTGGAAGGAACCGACCGGGACCCCGAACTGTCTGCGCCGGCCGACGTACTCGACCGTCCGGTCGAGCAGCGCCTCTCCCACGCCGAGGGCCTGCGCGGCGGTGGTGAGCCGGGCGAGGGCGAGCGCGGCCCGGATCGCGCCGGGGCTCGCCGCGAGGAGTTCGCCGCCCTCCGTGAGGAGTGCCCGGCGGCGGGCGGGGTCGAGCGAGGGCCGCACCGGGCCGTGGCCGGGGGACAGGCGCACACCGTCGGGCGTCAGCGACAGCCGCAGGCCGGCGGTGTCGCCGTCCAGGGCGGGGGTGCCCCGGGGGGCGAGGGTGGCCAGGGTGGTGCCGGTGAGGAGCGCGGGGAGGAGGCGGGCGGCAGGGTCGGAAGCGGTGGGGCCTGGGGCGGCGGGGCCGGGTGCGGTGGGGTCGGGGGTGGCGGGCGTTGCCGTCGTGGAGCCGGCCAGCAGCGCGGCCGCCGCGACCGTCTCCACGAGCGGGCCCGGTACCGCGTGACGGCCCAGTTCCCGGAACGCGACGGCCAGTTCCACCGGGCGCGGTCCCACCCCGCCGAGGGCCTCCGGCACGGCCAGCGCGACCACGCCCGCCCCGGCGAGCCGACGCCACAGCGCCCGCCCGCCGGTCCGGTCGCCGCGGCTCCAGTCCCGTACGACCGAGGGGGTGTCGGCCGCCTTCAGCAGCGCGGCGAGGGACGCGGCGAACGCGCGCTGCTCGGTGTCGAGGAGGAAGCGCATCAGCGGCGTCCCTTCGGCAGTCCGAGCAGCCGCTCGGCGACGATGTCCCGCTGGATCTCGTTCGTGCCGGCGTAGATGGGTCCGGCCAGGGCGAAGACATAGCCCTCCGCCCAGGCGCTGTCCGCGTCCTCGGCGTCCTCGCCGAGCAGATCGAGCGCCGTCTCGTGCAGCGCGATGTCGTACTCGGACCAGAACACCTTGTTCAGGCTGGCCCCGGCCCCGACCGGCTCGCCGTCCAGGAAGCGGGAGGCGACGGCCCAGGTGAACAACTGGTAGGCGCGGGCGCCGAGGACGGCGTCCGCCACCCTCGCCCGCGCGCTCTCCGGGCAGCCCCGCTCCCTCCACAGCCGGTGCAGCCGCTCCGCGCCCGCCAGATAGCGGCCGGGGGAGCGGAGCTTGAGCCCGCGTTCGTTGCCCGCCGCCGCCATGGCGATGCGCCAGCCGTCGCCGGGCGTGCCGACGACGTCCCGGTCCGGCACGAACACCCCGTCCAGGAACAGCTCGGCGAAGGCGGGCCGTCCGTCGAGGCGGGCGATCGGGCGGACGGTGACGCCGGGGGCGCGCAGGTCGAACATCAGGTACGTCAGGCCCTGATGGGGCCGCGCGGTGCCGGGCTCGCTGCGGAACAGGCCGAACGCGCGGTCGGCGAACGCGGCCCGCGAGGACCAGGTCTTGACGCCGTCGAGCAGCCAGCCGCCTCCGGTGCGTGTGGCGCGCGCTCTCAGCGAGGCCAGGTCCGAACCCGCCTCCGGCTCCGACCAGGCCTGCGCCCACACGGTCTCCCCGGTCGCCATCGGCGGCAGCACCCGCGCGCGCTGCTCCTCGGTGCCGTGGTCGAAGAGGGTCGGGGCGAGCAGGCTGATGCCGTTCTGTCCGACGCGGCCCGGTGCTCCCGCCGCGTGGTACTCCTCCTCGAACAGCAGCCACTCGACCAGCCCGGCGTCCCGTCCGCCGTACGCCGACGGCCAGTCGACCACCGACCAGCCGTCCGCGGCCAGTTCGGCCTCCCACGCGCGATGGGCCGCGAAGCCCTCCTCCGTCTCCAGGGACGGCAGCGGCTCGCGCGGCACATGCGCGGCGAGCCATGCCCGGGCCCGGGCCCGGAACGCCTCCTGTTCCGGTGCGAAGGCGAGATCCATCGGCGAACCGTCCTTCCCTAACAAGTGTTTGGTAGGTTAGCGTGAGGCCATGACAGGCGTCGAGAGTCCGGCGTACGTGCCCGGACACGGGCTGCTGAGCGGGCGTACCGCCGTCGTCACCGCCGCCGCGGGCGCCGGGATCGGCGGGGCGACCGCGCGCCGCTTCCTGGAGGAGGGCGCGCGGGTGCTGATCAGCGACGCGCACGCACGGCGGCTGAAGGAGCACGAGGCCGCGCTGGCCGGGGAGTTCGGCGCCGACGCGGTGACGGCCGCGGTGTGCGACGTCACCGACGAGGCCCAGGTGGAGGCGCTGTTCGCGACCGCTGCCGAAGCCCACGGACGGCTGGACATCGTCGTCAACAACGCCGGTCTGGGCGGCACTTCGGCCCTCGTCGACATGACGGACGAGCAGTGGACACGAGTGCTCGACGTCACGCTGAACGGCACCTTCCGCTGCACCCGCGCCGCCCTTCGGCGGATGCGTCCCGAGGGCAGCGGGGTGATCGTCAACAACGCCTCGGTGGCCGGCTGGCGCGCCCAGCCGGGGCAGGGCCACTACGCCGCCGCGAAGGCGGGCGTAATGGCGCTGACCCGGTGCGCGGCGGTCGAGGCCGCCGAGTACGGCGTCCGGGTCAACGCCGTGGCGCCCAGCCTGGCCATGCATCCCCACCTGGCGAAGGTGACGACCGCGGAACTGCTGGCCGAACTGACCGCGCGGGAGGCCTTCGGCCGGTACGCCGAGCCGTGGGAGGTGGCCAACGTGATCGTGTTCCTGGCCTCCGGCTACTCCTCGTACCTGACCGGCGAGGTCGTCTCCGTCAGCAGCCAGCGGGCGTAGGGCCTGTCGTGGGAGTCCGGTCCGTACGGCGACGCCCGGCCCCCGGACGCGCGGGGGACACAATGTGTGCGTGCCGACCAAGAAGAAGCCCCAGGTGACGGCGGCGGGCAGGCCCGCGGCCGGCGCCGCCCAGGCCGCCCGTCGCCGCGAACTCCTCGACACCGCCGCCGAGGTGTTCGCCGAACAGGGCTACAACGCCACCACCGTACGCAAGATCGCGGACCACGCGGGCATGCTCGCGGGCAGCCTCTACTACCACTTCGACTCCAAGGAGTCGATGCTGGAGGAGATCCTGCGCTCCTTCCTCGACGAGCTGTGGGACGGCTACGACACCGTCCTGGACGCCTCGCTGGGACCGCGCGAGACGCTCGAGGCGCTGGTCACCGAGTCGTTCCGGGAGATCGACCGGCACCGCGCCGCCGTCGCGATCTACCAGAAGGAGAGCAGACAGCTGGTGGCGCAGGAACGGTTCGCGTTCCTCGCCGACTCCCAGCGCAGATTCGAGACGGCGTGGCTCGCCACGCTGGAACGCGGCGTCGCGGCCGGGGCCTTCCGGGCCGACCTCGACGTCCGGCTCACCTACCGGTTCGTGCGGGACACGGTGTGGGTCGCCGCGTCCTGGTACCGGCCCGGCGGACACCACAGCCCGGAGGAGATCGCCCGGCAGTACCTGTCGATGGTGCTGGACGGGATCGCCGTACGCGAATAGCCCATCTTCTACGCCTTCTCGTGCGAGGGAGTCGCCATGGCCGAGGCCTACATCGTGGAAGCGGTCCGTACGCCCGTGGGGCGGCGCGGGGGAGGTCTCGCCGGGGTGCACCCGGCCGACCTCGGCGCGCATGTGCTGAAGGAACTCGTCGCCCGTGCCGGTGTCGACCCGGGTGCCGTCGAGGACGTCGTCCTCGGCTGTCTGGACGCGGTCGGGCCGCAGGCCGGGGACATCGCACGCACCTGCTGGCTGGCGGCGGGCCTGCCGGAGGAGGTGCCCGGGGTGACCGTGGACCGGCAGTGCGGCTCCTCCCAGCAGGCCGTGCACTTCGCCGCGCAGGCCGTGCTCTCCGGGACCCAGGACCTCGTCGTCGCCGGCGGGGTGCAGAACATGTCGATGATCCCCATCGCCTTCGCCACCCGCCAGGCCGCCGAGCCGCTCGGACTCACCCAGGGTCCCTTCGCGGGCAGCGAGGGCTGGCGTGCGCGCTACGGCGACCGCGCGGTCAACCAGTTCACCGGCGCCGAGATGATCGCCGCGAAGTGGGGGATCAGCCGCCGGGACCAGGAGGAGTTCGCCCTCACGTCCCACCGGCGCGCCGTTCGGGCCGCCGACGAGGGCCGCTTCGACCGTGAACTCGTCCCCTACGGCGACGTCCTGGCCGACGAGGGCCCGCGCCGGGACACCTCGCTGGAGAGGATGGCCGGGCTCAGAACGGTGATCGACGGCGGCACGATCACCGCAGCCTGCTCCTCGCAGGTCTCCGACGGCGCGGCGGCGATGCTGCTCGCCTCCGAGCGGGCGGTGCGCGAGCACGGGCTCACCCCCCGCGCCCGGGTGCACCACCTCTCCGTGCGCGGCGAGGACCCCATCCGTATGCTCACCGCGCCCATACCGGCCACCGCGCACGCCCTGAAGAAGGCCGGCATGACCATCGACGAGATCGACCTCGTCGAGATCAACGAGGCCTTCGCGCCGGTCGTCCTGGCCTGGCTGAAGGAGACCGGCGCGGACCCCGGCCGGGTCAACGTCAACGGCGGCGCCATCGCCCTCGGCCACCCCCTGGGCGCCACCGGCGTCCGTCTGATGACGACCCTGCTGCACGAACTGGAGCGCACGGGCGGCCGGTTCGGGCTCCAGACGATGTGCGAGGGCGGGGGACAGGCCAACGTGACGATCATCGAGAGGGTGTGACGATCACGGCGGGGAGGCGAGCGGGGAGTCTCCGTCGCGGTCACGAGGTGGGACGCATGGTCCCCACGGTCCCTCGCGGGGCGTGACCTGTCAGTGCCGCCAGCACCTCCCCGGCCTCGCCCATGATCCTCTCCACCAGCTCGGCGCAGGAGGGCAGGTCGTCGATCACCCCGGCGACCTGCCCGGACGCCATCACCCCGAGATCCGTGCGGCCGTCCACCATCGAGGCCTTGAGCAGCATCGGCGTGTTGGCGGCGAGCAGGAGCCGGCTCCAGGTCAGGTCCTCGGCGTGTCTCAGGGCCCGGCCGTCCCGGAGCATTCCGCGCCAGGACTGCCCGGAGAGTTCGCGGAAGGCCGCCGCGTGGCGCACGGCCCGGAGCAGTGCTCTCGCGCGGCCGGTGTGCTGCAGGGACTCGACCAGGTCCGTGCGCAGCATGCGGTGGGGCATGCCGTCCACGGCCCGGGTGACCGTGACGTCCTGGACCGTGGCCGCCAGATAGCGCGCCTTGACCGCGTCGGGGACCGTCGAGTCGGAGGTGAGCAGAAACCGCGTGCCCATCGCGACCCCCGCCGCCCCGTAGGCCAGCGCCGCGACCAGACCGCGGCCATCGAAGAACCCCCCGGCCGCCACGACCGGTATCCGCACCGCGTCCACCACCTGCGGCAGCAGCACCGTCGTCGCCACCTCGCCCGTGTGTCCGCCGCCCTCGCCGCCCTGCACGATCACTGCGTCCGCGCCCCACGCCGCGACCTTCTCGGCGTGCCGCCGGGCCCCCACGGTCGGGATCACCACCACCCCGGCCTCCTTGAGCTCGGCGATCAGACCGGGAGAGGGCGCGAGGGCGAACGAGGCGACCCGTACCCCCTCCTCGACGATCACCCGGACCCGGTCGCCCGCGTCGGCGGCGTCGGCGCGCAGGTTGACCCCGAAGGGCGCGTCCGTACGGGATCTGACCTCACGGACCGCCTCCCGCAGCCGGTCGACGGTCATTGTGGCGGAGGCCAGGATGCCCAGCGCTCCCGCGTTCGCCGTGGCGGAGACCAGGCGCGGGCCCGCGACCCAGCCCATGCCGGTCTGCACGATCGGATGGCGGACCCCGACCAGCCGGGTCAGCGCGGTCTCCGCCGGCGGAGGCACCGGTGGCGGGGTCGGTGCCGTCTCCGTCGGCGGAGGCACCGGCGGCTTCGACGGGGGCACGGCGGGTGCCGGCGGCGTCACCGGTCCACCTCTCTCGCGCGCGCGTTGCCCGGATCCAGCTCCTCCCGGACCAGACGCAGTTCCTCGGCCGTGGGATCACGCGTGTACGGCACGTCGTCGGGGACCGTCAGCGCGAAACCCGTCGCCTCCCGCACGTCCTCGACGCTCACCCCGGGATGCAGCGAGGCCAGCCGCATCGAGTGGTCGGGCGTCGCGAAGTCCAGGACGGCGAGGTCGGAGACGACCCGGACGAGCCGGTGGTGAGGCGCGCCGGCGGCGCGGTCGTAGCCCACCCCGCACACCAGGTCCACCCGCTCCACGAACACCCGCCGCGAATGCCTCGGGACCCAGTAACTGGTCGGATTGTTGAGCGTGTTCACCGGCGCGCCCCGGACACCCAGCAGCTGTCGCCTCGGCCGCGCCCAGTCGCCGATGCAGGAGATGTTCTGGTTGCCGTGACGGTCGAGCTGGCTCGCGCCCATCATCACGTGCCGCCGCCCGCCCGTGACCAGGCCGAGATGCTGCCGGTAGGGCAGCCAGCCCTCCGGGGTGCCGTCGGGGCGGACGAGCAGCGCCTCGCCGTCGGTCAGCAGCAGGTCCGGGGCGAAGGTGAGACGGGCCAGCCGCGCGCCCAGGGACGGGATCAGCCCCATGGGGCTGGCCAGGATCTCGCCCGCACCGCGCCAGGCCTCGGCGCAGGCGACGACGCAGTACTCGGCACGGGTGGCGGTCATGTCCCGCTCCCCTCACCCCGGCCGAGATGCCGCTCGGCGTACACCGGCCAGGGGGTGCTCACGTACTCCCGCTGGGCGGCCTCGTCGCGGCCGTAGTCCGGCGCGCAGGAGGTGAAGAGCGCCCCGTTCGGGGCCTCGACCACGCCCGTGACCGTGTGCCTCTTGATCAGGAGGGTCTGGGGTGGGGCCTCCTTGGTCAGCTCGGCCGTGTCGACGATCCGCTCGCAGGAGACGTACGCGGTGTCGGCGGCCTCGCAGAACAGGTCGTCGAAGTAGGGGTCGGGGCCCAGATACTGGCCGTTGCCCCGCCGGTCGGCGCGGTTGACGTGCACCAGGGCCGCGTCCAGCCGCAGCGCCGGCACGGCGACGAAGGTCTCGCCGTCCTCGTACGGCGAGGTCACCGTCCGCAGGCCGGGGTTGATCCGCATCACGTCGGAGCCGAGTCCGGCCCGCACCGGCAGGAACGGCATCCGGTGGGCGGCGGCCCGCAGACCCCACAGGAACATCGCCTCGTCGATCTCGGTCAGCTCCAGGGCGCCCTGCTCACGAGCCGCGCGGTAGTGCGGTTCGAGCGGGACGGAGTCGAGGGTGACGAAGGGCGCGACCAGCCTGCGGACGCGTCCGGCCGCGGCGAGCATGCCGACGTCGGGGCCGCCGCAGGAGACGACGGTGAGATCGGTGACCGCGGTCCGGAGCAGGGCTCTGACCAGGGCCATCGGTTTGCGGCGGGAGCCCCAGCCGCCGATGCCGAGGGTCATTCCGCTCGTCAGCCGGGCCACCGCCTCGTCGGCGGTCATGGTCTTGTCGGTCACTCGGTCACCGCCCCGTCCCTGCCGAAGGTGTTCCTGACCCGGTCGGCCACCCCGCTGAGGGCCGCCTCGAAGGTGTAGCCCTGCTCGAAGCGGTAGCTCCGGCGCACGTCCACCGGGTCGATTCCGTTGATCGCGGCCTTGGCCAGCCGCAGCAGCCGGCCGTCCTTCGCGGCGATCTCGCGCGCCAGCTCCAGCGCGGCGGCGCGCAGCTCCCCGCGCGGGACGACCCGCCACACCGAGCCGTGCGTGCGCAGCTCCGCCGCGCCCACCGTGCGCGAGGTGTAGTAGAGGGTGCGCATCAGATGCGGCGGGACCAGCCGGGCCAGATGCGTGGCCGCGCCGAGGGCGCCCCGGTCCAGCTCCGGCAGCCCGAACCGGGCGTCGTCGCTCGCCACGATCGCGTCCGCGTTGCCCACCAGGCCGATGCCGCCGCCCAGGCAGTGGCCCTGCACCGCCGTCACGACCGGGACCTCGCACTCGTAGACCGCGGCGAAGGCCTCCGCGCAGCCGGAGTTGGCCCCGAGCAGGGCCCTGTTCGGATCCGCCTGTATCTCCTTGATGTCCACGCCCGCGTTGAACCCTCTGCCCTCCGCCGCCAGCACCACGCACCGCGCCTCCGGGGCGCGGCCGGCCGCGCGCACGGCGTCGGCCAGGGCGGACCAGCCGGCCACCGGCAGCGCGTTCACCGGCGGGTAGTCGACCGTGACGACGTGAATCCCCTTTTCCGGGGTCGAGGTGGAGACACCCATGGGCGCATCAGCTACCTTTCCACCAAACGTTTGTTAGGTGAGACCCTTCGAAGCTAGCAGTCGGCGCATTCGAGCGGGAGGGCCTGTGGACAACTCGCTGCGCGGCAGGATCGCCGTCATCACCGGGGGTACCAGGGGCGTCGGCGCGGGCATCGCGGCGGCGTTCGCCGAAGCCGGCGCGGAGGTGGTCGTGTGCGCCCGCCGCCCGCCCGAAGTCCGGCTGCCGGGAGCCGAGTTCAGGCCCCTCGACCTGCGGGACCCGGACGCCGTGCGGGCCTTCTTCGCGGACCTGCCACGCCTGGACGTCCTGGTCAACAACGCGGGCGGCACTCCCTACCGACGGCTCACGGACGCCGGCCCCGAACGGCATGCCCGCGTGATCGAACTGAACCTCGTCGCACCGCTGACCGCCTCCGTCGCCGCGTACGAGCAGCTCCGCCGCGCCCGCGGCTCGATCGTGATGATCGGCAGTGTCAGCGGAGCCCGGCCCTCGCCCGGCTCCGCGGCCTACGGCGCGGCCAAGGCCGGACTGGAGCATCTCGCCCGCTCGATGGCCGTGGAGTGGGCGCCCGAGATCCGGGTCAACACCCTCGTCGTCGGCATGGTCCGCACCGAGCTGTCCCACCTCCACTACGGCGACGAGTCCGGGGTCGCCGCCGTCGCCGGAACCGTCCCCCTGGGCCGCCTGGCCGAGCCGTCCGACGTGGGCGAGGCGGCCGTGTTCCTCGCCTCCCCGGCGGCCGCCTACATCACCGGGGCCTCGCTGCTGGTGCACGGCGGCGGGGAACGGCCCGCCTTCCTCGACGCGGCAACCGCCCCCAAGGAGTGCTGAGATGAAAGGAGTGCTGAGATGAGCGGAATCTGCGACGGCCGGGTCGTCGTCGTCACCGGCGCGGGACGCGGCCTCGGGCGCGCACACGCGCTCGCCTTCGCCGCCGAGGGCGCGCGGGTCGTCGTCAACGACCTCGGCGTCGGCCTCGACGGCATCCCGGGCGGTAGCAGCCCCGCCGCCCGGGTCGCCGACGAGATCCGTGCCGTGGGCGGCGAGGCCGTCGCCCACGGCGGAGACATCGCCACGACCGAGGGTGCCGCGTCGCTCGTCCGCTCGGCCGTGGAGACGTACGGCCGGCTGGACACCCTCGTCAACAACGCCGGGTTCCTGCGCGACCGGATGCTGGTCAACCTCGACGAGGACGACTGGGACGCGGTCGTACGCGTCCACCTCAAAGGGCACTTCCTGCCGCTCCGGCACGCCGCCGCGCACTGGCGGGCGGAGGCCAGGGCCGGGCGTCCGCCCGTCGCGCGGATCGTCAACACCGCCAGCGGCGCCGGTCTCGCGGGCTCGGTCGGACAGGGCAACTACAGCGCCGCGAAGGCCGGGATCGTGGGGCTGACCCTGGTCGCCGCGGCCGAGCTGCGCCGCTACGGCGTCCAGGTCAACGCCATCGCGCCCGCGGCCCGGACCCGGATGACGGAACGCGCCTTCGCCGAGACCATGGCGGCACCGGCCACCGGCTTCGACGCCATGGCGCCGGAGAACGTCTCCCCGCTCGTCGTCTGGCTGGGCTCGGCCGCCTGCGACGGGGTGACCGGGCGCGTGTTCGAGACCGAGGGCGGGCGGATCACGGTCATGGAGGGCTGGCGGCCGGGGCCCACCGCCGACAAGGCGGCCCGGTGGACCCCGGCCGAGGCGGGGGAGACAGCCCGCGAGCTGCTGGCGGCGGGGGAGGAGCCTTGGCCTGTGTACGGGGCTTAAGGCAGCGGTGCCGTGGGTGTGCGTGGGGCTTAGGGCAGGGGTGCCGTGGGTGTGCGTGGAGCTTAGGGCAAGCGTGATGTGGGGTGTGCGTGGGGCTTAGGGGCGCCCTGGGGGGCGCGGGGCTCGCGCGGTGGTGGGTTCACGCCGAGCGCGTGAGGTGTTCCGCCCGCACCGGGTCGGCGTACGGCAACCCGCTCGCATAGCGCTCCAGTTCGTCCAGGGCGGCGTGGGCCATGCGCCCCAGCTCGTTGCCGAGGGAGCCCGCGATGTGCGGGGTCAGCAGGACGTTGGGCAGGTCGTAGAGCGGTGAGTCGGCCGGGAGCACGTCCGGATCGGTGACGTCGAGCACCGCGTTCAGCCGGCCGGTGAGCAGTTCCTCGGTCAGAGCGGCGGTGTCGACGAGGGAACCGCGCGAGGTGTTGATCAGGGTCGCACCGTCGGGCAGCAGGGCGAGCCGCGCGCGGTCGAAGAGATGGCGGGTCTGCGGGAGTTCGGGCGCGTGGACGGTCACGATGTCACTGTCCCGGGCCAGGACGTCCAGGCCGACGGAACACGCGCCCAGCTCCGCAGCCTCCTCGGTGCCGAGGTACGGATCGTGGAGCAGGACCCGCAGGTCGTACGGCCGCAGCAGCTCGAGCACCCGGCGGCCGATCCGGGAGGCGCCGACGACGCCCACGGTCCGCCGGTAGTTGCCGTTCGCGCCCATGACCTCCAGCGGGTTCACCCAGGACCGCTGCTCCCGGTACACGCGCGCGGAGTGCAGGACGCGCTTGCCGGAGAAGAGGATCGCGGCGACCGTGTACTCGGCCACGGGCAGTGCGTTCGCCCCGGCCGCCGAGGCGACCGTCAGACCGCGCCGCCAGCAGGCCTCCGTGATGTGCTGCTTGACCGACCCCGCGGCGTGCACGACCGTGCGCAGCTTCGGCATACGGGCGAGCGCCTCGGCGGTCAGGGGTGGGCAGCCCCAGCCGGTCAGCAGGACCTCGGCCCGCACCAGGGCCCCGGCCGCCGCCGGGTCGGCGAAGTCCCCCACCACGAGCGAGGGATCGGTGTCGGCGACGGCTGTGAGCCGTTTCAGCGCGGCGGCGTCGAAGAGAGCCTCGCGGACGGAGAGGTCCATGGCGAGGACGGTCACCGGACGGCGGACGGAAAGGACGGTCACTTGACGGCTCCCGCGATCGGTCGTACCAGGAAACGAACACGCCTCGAAGCGGCGTCCGTGCTCAGCCCAGGTCGGGCGTCTCCCGCGTCTCCACCGCCGCCGGAACCGTCCCCGCGTCGGCGTCCAGCTCCAGCACCACGACCTCGTTGCGCCCCGTGCGCAGCAACGGCCAGGGCAGATACAGCGCCCGCTGCGGCCCACGCGTCTCCCAGTAACGGCCCAGGCAGAAGCCGTTGACCCACACATAGCCCTTGCCGGCCCCGGGCAGCGCCAGATACGCGTCGCCCGGCTCGGCCACCTCCAGGAAGCCGCGCAGGAACACCGGCCCCCGCGCGACGGTGTCCGCGTCCGCGTCCACGCCCGATTCCGCGTCCTTGTGCCCGTCCGCGTCCCCGCCCGTCCGCGCGCCCGTCCAGTCCAGCCGCTCGGGCGTGCCGTGGCCGAGCTCCACGGCGCGGGCCCGCCAGCCGTGCACCTGCTGCTGGGTGTGCAGCACGCGCCGCATGCCCTTGCTCTCGCCCAGCGCGGTCCCGTAGTTGACCCGGCCCATGGACTCCACCAGCAGCTCCAGCCGCACTCCCGGCTCCGGAACGGCGACGTCGGCGATCGCCTCTGTGGCGTCCCTCTCCAGGACACCCGCGTAGGCGCCCTCGACATAGACATGGGCCCGGTCGGCGAGCCCCTGCACCGACAGCGGGTACGGCCCCCGAGGCCCCGGCACGCGCGAGCGGTACAGCACGAGCCCCTGCCCGATGCCGAGCTCCTCGAAGGACGGCGGCAGCGGAGCCGTGCGCTCCGGACCGGCCAGTGAGTCCAGGACGTCGAACAGGGCCAGCGACTCGGCGAGTTCCACCCGCGCGGGCGGCAGCAGGGCGGCGGCCGGTTCCGGTGCGGGCAGCGGGCCGTCCGCGCAGGCGGCCAGCACCTCGCGGAAGGCGTGGAACTTCTCCGTCGCCGCGCCCCGTTCGTCGATCGGGGCGTCGTAGTCGTAACTGGTCACCGTCGGCCGATAGCGCTCGCCGGTCGCCGGGTCCTCGGTGTTGGCGCCCGCCCAGGTGGAGAAGTTGGTGCCGCCGTGGGCCATGTAGATGTTCACCGACGCGCCCGCCCGCAGGATCTCCGCGAGTGTGTCCGTCGCCTCCCCGGGGTCGCGCACGACATGGCCGGTGCCCCAGTGGTCGAACCAGCCGCACCAGAACTCCATGCACATCGCCGGGTCGTCGGGCCGCAGCCGCGTGAGCGAGGAGAACGCCTCCGTCGCCCGGCTGCCGAAGTTCACCGTGGCCAGGGTGCCGTGGAGCGTGCCGCCGGTCAGGAAGAAGTCGTCGGGGCCGTCCGACGTGAACAGCGGCACCTCGATCCCGCGCGAGCGCAGCGAGGCGGCCAGATGCTCCAGATGGCCGGTGTCGCAGCCGAAGGAGCCGTACTCGTTCTCCACCTGCACCATCAGCACGTTCCCGCCCCGCGTGACCTGGTGCGCGGCGAGCAGTGGCACGAGGCGGTCGTACCAGCGGTCCACGTGCGCCTCGTAGGCCGGGTCGCCGCACCGCAGCGCCCGCACCTCACGGTCGGCGTGCAGCCACCACGGCAGCCCGCCGTTGTCCCACTCCGCGCAGATGTACGGCGAGGGGCGAACGATCGCGTGCAGCCCCGCCTCCCGCGATGCGAACAGAAAACGATCGAGATCGGCGATTCCGTCGAAGTCGAACACGCCGGGGCGCGGTTCGTGCAGATTCCACGGGACGTACGTCTCCACGGTGTCGAGGCCCATGGCCCTGAGCTGGCGCAGCCGGTGCGGCCACTGCTCGGGCAGCACCCGGAAGTAGTGCAGGGCGCCCGAGAGCAGGCGCAACGGACGGCCGTCGAGGGAGAAACCCTCGGGCGATATCTCGAACATGGTCTCTCCGGTCGGGGAGCCGGGACGGCGCGGGCGCGCCCTACACGCTGGACGCGCGCACGTGCAGTTCGGGCAGGATCTCGATCCGGTGCCGGGGCCGGGCGGGGTCGGCGAGCCGTCCGGCGATGAGTTCCACGGCCGCCGCGCCCACCGCGTGCTTGGGCGGCGCGACCGCGGTCAGCGGGATGTCGGCCAGCGCGGCGACCTCGTCGTCGTATGCCACGATCGCGATGTCGTCGGGGACCTGGACGCCGCGCGAGCGCAGCCGCTGGAGCACGACGATGGCGTCGTGGTCGTTGTGCACGACCGCCGCCTCCAGCCGGCCGCCCGACGCGGCGTCGGTGAACCGGGCCAGCACCCGCTCGCGTTCGGCGGTGTCGCCGCCCGGCGGGGGCAGCCGGTACAGGCCGCTGTCGTCGGCCGGCAGCCCGGCCGCGGCCAGCCCGGCCCGGTAGCCCTCCAGGACCAGAGCGCTGTGCGGGCTGTCCTCGCGCAGCAGCAGGCCGATCACCTCCCGGTCGGTGTCGCGCAGATGACGTACGGCGAGCCGGGCGCCGTGCACATGGTCCGTGACCACGCGTTCGACGCCGGTGTCGTCGTCCGGGCGCCGCTCGACCAGCACGTACGGGACGTCCAGTTCGGCGGCCGGCCAGTCGCGGGTGCCGGGCGGACCGCACGGGGTGATCAGCAGGCCGTCGATGCCGTCGGAGAGCATCTGCCGGGCCTGGGCGCGCTCCTCGTCGGGGCTGTACTGCGAGATGCCCAGCACCAGGCGGATGCCGCGCTCGGCGGCGGCCTCGCGGGCGCCCTTGATGACCTCGGGGTAGTAGTAGTCGGCGGCCGGGACGATCAGGCCGACGACCCGTTCGCGTCCCGGCTGCCGGGACGGTGCCGGGCCCGCCTGCTCCGGCCGGGCCTCCGGCGGCACCGCGCCGCCGTGCACCCGGGTGACCAGCCCGCGCTCGGCCAGCGCCTCCACGTCGCGCCGGATGGTGATGGGGGAGACGTTGAGCTCCGCGGCCACGTCGGTGACCCGGATCGATCCCCGCTCGCGCACCCTGTGGAGGATCTCCTGGTGCCTTTCTTCGGCGTGCACGGTGTCCGGGCTCCCCTCGTCGTCGATCGTCGTCCGGCCGACCTGAAGTCTAACGCCCGCCTGATCGAAGATGAACGTTTCTGCTCGAACAATCAGCATGGGCATGGAAACGCACATTCTTACGCCCGGCGCCGTGCACCGGGCAGTGGTCGCCCTGGCCGGACCCCGACGGGCGCGGGGCGCCGCGTCCCGGTACTCACAGACCCCGGCTGCCCACGCCCCCCGGCCCCGCCACCGTCACGTGTCGCACTCCAGCACCGTCCGGCACAGCCCGCACCGCGCCCGCACCCGCCCCCGAACCGGCACCCTGATCCGCTGATGGCACGTGGGGCACGGAAAGGAGACCCGCAGCGGACCCGGCTCCTGCGGAGTGAAGGTGTAGGACGTGTCCGGGGCGGTGGCGGCCGCGTGGTCCTGGGCATGCCGACGATCGCGGGCGTAGCGGCGGCGGCCCGCCCAGCCCGCCGCCGTCAGCGGAGGCTCCTGCCCGTCGCGCCGGGCCCGGGTCATCCCCTTCGCGAACGCCGTGTACGCCTGTGCGCTGGTGAACCAGGTCGAGGGGTCCTCACCGAACACCATCGACCGTTTGGCCAGGACGTAGCCGAACTCCTCCGGTGTGAGGTACCCCAGTTTCTGCGAGGACGCCCCGTCCTCCCGGTAGGCGTCCAGCAGCAGCCAGCCCGCGCCCAGATAGGTCGTCGCCGTGTCCGTGAGGATCTCGTTGTCCCGGGTGCCGGCGAAGGACAGATCGAGCCGGTGCAGATACACATGCATGATCTCGTGCGCGAGTGCCGCGCCGATGTCCCGGCGATGCGAACGGAAACGATCGTTGAGCTCGATGAAGTACTCGGGACCCGAGGTCAGTTCGACATTGGCCGCATGGGTCATCTCCCGGAAGCTCACGATCATTCGGGCATCCGGCAGCCGGAAATGCCGCACCAGTTCGTGCGCGACGCGCTGTGTGCCCAGATAGAGGTCGTCGGTGTCGCAGAACGCCACATCGGCCGGTGCCACGCTCGTCGCGAACATCCGCACGGTGTCGTACGACAGCCGCCGGTACAGGGCGGTGACGGCCTCCCGCACCGTGTCCAGATGTGGGTAACCGTGCTCGACCGGTCCGCCGTTCGCCACGTCCGTACCCCCAAGACGCTGAACCCGATGTCCACTCTACGAGTAGAAGAACGCTTTTTCCCCGGTGTGGTTGAGCGCTGGGCACGGCTGCGCGCCGGAGACGCCCGCGCCTCCCGTCGCCGTGCCCCGCGCCCGCAGACCTTTCCCCGTGCCCGTGCCCTTTCGCCGTGCCCGAGCCCGGAAACCCTTCGCCCTGCCCCGCGCACCCCTGGCATACTCCGCGCCGTGACCGATGATCATGACTTCGCGCTGCGGGTGGGCGGCAAGGACGACGCGCTCGAGAAGCGTCTCGACGACGAACTCACCGCGTTCAACGAGCGGGCCACGAGGGCCGGTGCACCGGAGGAGCTCAGCGTGTCCGTCACGGACGCCGACGGCGCGACGGCCGGCGGGCTCACCGGATGGATCTGGGGCAGCCTGTGCGCCGTCGACATGCTCTGGGTGCGCGAGGACGCGCGCGGCACCGGTCTCGGCAGCCGGCTCATGCGCGCCGCCGAGGCGGAGGGCGTGCGCCGCGGCTGCACCGACATGATCGTCTCCTCGTTCACCTTCCAGGCGCCCGACTTCTACCGAGGCCTCGGCTTCCGCGAGACCGGTCGCACAGAGGGGATCCCCGGCGGACATCAGGACGTGCATCTGCACAAGAAGATCGGAACCTGAGCAGAACCGATCAGACGCACGCATCGCGGCGGCGGTCGGGCTCTCGGGCGGTCCGGGGGACGCGCGCCCGCCCGTGCGCCCGCGCCCCGGCGCCCGGCGGGATCCGGTCACAAGCGCCGGGCCCGCCGCGGCGCACGTCGCGCGCGGCCCGAGCTCCCGGCGCCGACAGGGCGCGTGATTCGGCCAGCGGCCCCGGATTCTGTCCTGTGCGCCGGTGAACCGACCCCCGCCCGCCACGTAGGGTGGACGCTCATGACCACCAGCCAGAACGGAACCGGTGACGTCGACCCCGCCGTGCGCGAGGAGCTCGCGCGGCTGCGCGACAGCATCGACAACATCGACGCGGCCGTCGTCCACATGCTCGCGGAGCGGTTCAAGGCCACGCAGCAGGTCGGCCACCTCAAGGCCGTGCACCAGCTGCCGCCCGCCGACCCGGCCCGCGAGGCCCGTCAGATCGCACGGCTGCGCACGCTGGCCGAGAACGCCAAGCTCGATCCGGCCTTCGCGGAGAAGTTCCTGAATTTCATCATCGCCGAGGTCATCCGCCATCACGAGCGCATCGCGGAGGACACCGTCAGCGGTCAGCCCGCCACGGCCCGCTGACCGGAAACACACCCCGGGCGTGACACCGAGCCCGGCGCGGTGCATGCTGCGCTGTGCACTCCCCGTCAGCCGACGGGCACAGCGCGTCAGTCCGGCACCACCTTGGCGGACCCAGCGGGAGGGAGGTCCGGCCATGGCGTCGGACGCCAGGATCCTCATCGTCGGTGATCACGAGGACACGCTGTACGCGCTGGAGAGCGCCCTCGTCCCCCTCGGCCACCGCATCGCCCGCGCCACCAGCGGCGACGAGGCGCTCAAACAGGTACTGCGCGGCCGGGTCGGCCTTTTGCTGCTCGACGTCCGCGCGCCGGGCGCGGCGGGCCTGGAGGTCGTGCGGTACATGCGCCGCCTGGAGCAGACCCAGCACATCCCGGTCGTCCTGCTCACCGGCTTCGGCCCGGACCAGGAGCTGACCACCGCCGCGTTCGGCCTGGGCGTCGCCGACTTAATCACCAAGCCGGTCGACCCGTGGTCCCTGCGCACCAAGATCCGCTACCTCTACGAGGCCCATCAGCGCCACGTCGCCCTCCAGCAGCAACTGCGCGACCTGCGGGCCGTGACCGGGGCCGGCGTCACGGCCGCGCCCCAGCGTGACGCCCTCGTCCCCCAGCAGCGCGAGTCCCGCGTCACCCCCGCCCAGGACCGGACGTAGGACCTGTCCGGCGAGCAGGCTCCTGCCCCGAGAGACCTGCCCGGCGGGTGGACTCCCGGCCCGAGGAGCGGGCGCGCCGGGCATCCGGACGGCGTACGGGCGTACGAGCGGCGCACAACAGCGCGTCACGGTGCGCTCACGAAGTCAACCGCCCCTGTGCCCTGTCGGAGCCATCAGGCAGCATGTCGTCCATGTCCGTACTCACGCGCGACGAAGCGCAGACCCGTGCCCAGCTCCTCGACGTCCATCGCTATCGCGTCGACCTCGACCTCACCACCGGCGACGACACCTTCGACTCCCGCACCAGGATCAGCTTCACGGTGCGCGAGGGCCAGGACCGTACGGACACCTTCGTCGAGCTCAAGCCCGCCGAACTGCGCTCCGCCACTCTCGACGGACAGCCTCTCGACCCCGGCGGCCTCGACGGCAACCGGCTGCCCCTGAAGAACCTCACCCCCGGCGAGCACGAACTGAGCGTCGACACCGCCATGCGCTACTCGCGCACCGGTGAGGGCATGCACCGCTTCACCGATCCCACCGACGGCGAGACCTACCTCTACACCCAGCTGTTCCTCGACGACGTCCAGCGCGTCTACGCGGCCTTCGACCAGCCCGACCTCAAGGCCGTCTTCGAGCTGACCGTCAAGGCGCCCGAGAACTGGACCGTCCTCGCCAACAGCACCACCCGGCACCTCGGCGACGGCCTCTGGGAGGCCGCGCCCACCCCGCTGATCTCCACGTACCTCCTCGCCGTCGCGGCCGGCCCCTGGCACTCCGTGCGCACCGAGCACCGCGGCCTGCCCTTCGCGCTGCACTGCCGCCGCTCCCTCGCGCCCCACCTCGACGTGGACGCCGACGAAATCCTCGACGTCACGCGCGCCTGCTTCGACCGCTACCACGAGAAGTTCGACGAGCCCTACCCGTTCGACTCCTACGACCAGGCGTTCGTCCCCGAGTTCAACGCCGGCGCCATGGAGAACCCCGGACTCGTCACCTTCCGGGACGAGTTCGTGTTCCGCTCGGCCGTCACCGACACCGAGCGCCAGACGCGCGCGATGGTCATCGCCCACGAGATGGCCCACATGTGGTTCGGCGACCTCGTCACCCTCAAGTGGTGGGACGACATCTGGCTCAACGAGTCCTTCGCCGAGTACATGGGCTACCAGACCCTCACCGAGGCCACCCGCTTCACCGACACCTGGACCGACTTCGGCGTCGTCCGCAAGGGCTGGGGCTACGACGCCGACCAGCGGCCCTCCACGCACCCCGTCGCCCCCGACGCCGTCGACGACACCGCCTCCGCCCTGCTCAACTTCGACGGCATCTCCTACGCCAAGGGCGCCTCCGCCCTGCGCCAGCTCGTCGCCTGGCTCGGCGAGAAGGACTTCCTCGCGGGCATCAACAACCACTTCTCCCGCCACAGGTTCGGCAACGCCACGCTCGCCGACTTCATCGACTCCCTCGCCGCCGCCACCGACCGCGACGTGCCCGCCTGGGCCGACGCCTGGCTGCGCACCACCGGGGTCGACACGCTCACCCCGCGTGTCACCCCCGGCGAGAACGGCGTCTGCACCCTCACCGTCGACCACGCCGGCAGCCGACCGCACCGCATCGCCGTCGGCCTCTACGACCGTGACCACGCCGACGAGGGCGGCCACCTCGCCCTGCGCACGCGGCTCGACCTCGACGTCCCCGGCACCGACGCCCTGCCCATCGGCAAGCGCCCCGCCCTGCTGCTGCTCAACGACGGCGACCTCACCTACGCCAAGGTCCGCTTCGACCCCGAGTCGTTCGAGACGCTGCGAACCGGACTGTCGGGCCTGCCCGAGCCCCTCACCCGCGCGGTCGTGTGGAACGCCCTGCGGGACGCCGTGCGCGACGGCGAACTCCCGCCCGCCGCCTACCTCGACACCGCCCGCGCCCATCTGCCGCGCGAGACCGACCTCGCCCTCGTGCAGGGCGTCCTCGGCTTCGCCACCGGCCAGATCACCGACCGCTACCTCAGCCCCGACGCGCGGCCCGTCGCGCTGTCCACCGTCGGCTCCCTGTGCCGCGACCTCATCCGCCGCACCGAGGACGGCTCCCACCCCGGCCTGCGTCTGATCGCCGTTCGCCACTACATCGACGTCGCCGCTCAGCCCGACACCATCGCCGCCTGGCTCGCCGACGGTACCGTGCCCGGCGGGCCCGAACTCGACCCCGAGCTGCGCTGGCGGGTACTGGGGCGCCTCGCCGTCCTCGGCGCCACCGACGAGGCCGCCATCGCCGCCGAGCTCGAGCGCGACCCGAGCGCCACCGGCCAGGAGGGCGCCGCGCGCTGCCGTGCCGCCCTGCCGGACCCGGAGGCCAAGGCCCGCGCCTGGGAGGCGATGTTCAGCGGCGACGACCTGTCCAACTACCTGTTCACCGCCACCGCCCAGGGCTTCTGGCAGCCCGAACAGGCCGACCTGGTGCGGCCCTACGTCGCGCGCTACTACGACGACGTCGTCGCCCTCGCCGAACGCCGAGGGCCCGCCATCGCCGACGCCGCGGGCCGCTGGGCCTTCCCCACGCACGCCGTCGACACCGAGACCCTGCGCCTCGGAGAGCGGTGCCTCGACGAGGCGGAGCCGATTCCCGCGCTGCGCCGCAAGCTGGTCGACCAGCTCGACGACCTCGCCCGCGCGCTGCGGGTCCGGGGCGAGGCGTAACCGCCGTACGGCGGGGGGGGGGGGGGGGGGGGGGGGGGGGGGGGGGGGGGGGGGGGGGGGGGGGGGGGGGGGGGGGGGGGGGGGGGGGGGGGGGGGGGGGGGG
>NZ_JBVJGZ010000024.1:0-79374 GCF_055587025.1 Streptomyces sp. NPDC048600
TTGCCCTTCGCGTGCTGCTTCTCCACGGCACGAGCCGAGCCCGCGTGCGTCGCCTCCTGGACGCGACGCTGGAGATCCGCGAGCTTGCCCGCGGTCGTATGGAGATCGCGGTCGTTCGTCCGCGACGGCTCGACCGTCATAGTTCGCTTCCGTTCTGCGAGCGAGAGGAGACCGGTGTCGACGAGCTCCATCCCTGGCACTGAATTCTGTTATCACAGTACTTAGTACCGAACGGTCGGGCAAGGGGCATCCAGAGGTGTGACCAGCACGTCAGAGACGGGGCAGCCGGCGGGGCCCTGGGACCGCTATCAGGGCCCGACGCGCATCCGCTGGGTGCCGATGGCGGTCAGCAGGGCGAGCTTGCTGTCGGACTCGCTGCCGGGCGCGGCGCTGTACATGACGATGCGCAGGTCGCCGCGCTGGGTGCTGAGGATGTCGCAGTCCAGCTCAAGCCAGACCTCGGGGTGGGTGAGCCTCTTCGGACCCGCGTCGTGCTCGGCGATCTCGTGGCGCTGCCACAGCTCACGGAAGCGGTCGCTGCTCTCGTCGAGCCGTTGGACGAGCTTCCGCAGCGCCGGGTCGTCCGGGTACCGGCCCATGCTGCGGCGCAGGTCCGCGGCCATGGAGACGCCGAAGGCGTCCCGGCCCTCGGGGTCGTGGATCCTGCGCTCCGAGGCCTGGACGAAGTGCAGCCACAGGACGTTGCGCTGCTCCTCCCGCAGCTCGGAGGGGTCGCCCATCAGAGCCGCCCACATCCGGTTCCAGAGCAGCAGGTCCCACATGGCGTCGAAGGCGGCCATGGGCCGGTCGCCGGTGCGTTCCACGAGGCGGCGGAGACTGGCCGGAACGATGCGGTTGACGCGGCCGCCGCCGGTGGCGTGCCCCGCGAGGCGGAACAGGTGGTCCTACTCGGCGTCACTGAGCTGCAGGGCGCGGGCCAGCGAGGCGCACACCTGCGCCGAGGGCGTGGTGGCGCGGCCCTGCTCCAGCCGCACGATGTAGTCCGCCGACACCTCGGCCAGGACGGCCGGCTCCTCCCGCCGCAGGCCGGAGGTACGCCGCGCGGTACCCGTCGGCAGCCCCACGGTCTGCGGCGTCAGCCGCTCGCGCCACGCCCGCAGCACGGCGGCGAGCTCACCGGATGCAGTCATACGTCCATCGTCGCAGCCTGGCGCGCGGACAGCCTGGTACTGCCGTTACCAGGCGGCATCGCCGGCGCCATGCCCGTACAGAGCGGCCAGCCGCGGCAGCCGGCGGGCCATCTCGTCCCGGTCGTCGAAGTCGAAGGACCAGGCGGGGTCCAGTGGCGGGTACCGGACGGTGAACGCGCTCGCAGGGAGCTGATCACCGGTGGCACTGATGTGTGCGTCCCAGGGGATCCCCAGCACGCCCTCGTCCTCGAGGTCGAAGCCGTCGGCTGCGGCGGTCCGCACGACGGCCAGCTCGGCGAGGGTGTCCGGATCGGCGACCACGCGCTCGAAGGCCTGCCGCCCCTGGGCGATCAGCCAGCCGCGGAAGTAGTCGAAGCCGTCGTCGGAGCAACCGCCGTTGACGAGGTATGCGGCGGCCCACAACGGGTTGGTGCAGGAGTCGGCCATCAGGTCCCACAGCGTCTGCTCCGCGGCGCGGATGGTCCCGGCCGGACGGTCGGCGAGCAGCGAGGTGGCCCGGCGAACGACCGACTCGCTGTCGGAGGGGTCGACGACCTGGTCGCGGGCCGTCTCGATGAGCTGCCAGAACTCCTGCTTGTCCATGGTCGCCGAGCATGCCACCCGGCACTGACATCGGATGCTGTCGCTCAGGTGCCCCGATGCCGGTCCCGAGCCCTGCGGGGCCGCCCGGGGCGGGCGGGCCGCCCGCCCGAGGGCGAGCGGGCGGCCCTCCTTCTCACCTGCCGGGGCACTCCTTCCATGCCATGTGGTACACGGTGCTGATGTCGCCGTCGGTCGAGTCCATGGTCATGAAGCTGACCTTGTCCGGCGAGGTCGTCCCCGCGTTCACGCGGATCTCCGTGTTGATGTTGAAGTTGCGCTGGACCCCGCACGGCGCCCAGACGAGCTGCGCCCAGTCGGTGACGTCCGTGGCCTGCCAGTTGTCGTTGTAGGCGCCGTTGAAGGGATGGCTCTTGAACGCCGTCTGCGAGGACCCCTGGAAGTAGTACGAGGCCCGCTGGACGGCACTGGCGCCGGGCTGGAGCGAGGCGAAGCCTCGGTAGTCGGCGCTGGCGATGGCGTACGTGAAGCCGTGCGGGACGTGGACGATCAGGTTCAGCTGGCAGTTCTTGCGGAAAGCCGTGGGGGCGGAGTTGCCGCCGGCCTGGGCGAGGTATTCGCTGTAGGTCACCGTGAAGGCGGTGTTGTCCTCGGAGACGGCGACGGCCGCGGTGCCCGCGGGGCAGCCGGAGCCGTTCACCGTGGCGACGTCGATGACGATCTTGTCCGGGGGCGGGTCGACGATCCCGCTCGACGGGCTGTGCGCGGGCAGAACGGCGGCGGTGAGAACGGCAGCAGCAGCGCCGCTCAGGAGCAGCCCACCTGTCATGGTCTCTCCCCTTCGCTCGGATCGGTGGGGGGTGGAAGCGTCCGAGCTCTCCTCAGCGTGGACAACCAATGAAGGAGCTGTGAAGAACCGGAGCGTTCGCATCCTAGGAACGGCCCGGTTGCCCGCCCAGAGAGAACTCCGGCCATTCACCTCGGCCCGTTCACACCACGGCTCCCGACGGCAACACGGCCCGAAGGGCCGCCGCGTCGGGCCTTGCTCGCCTTGCCGGCGAGGCGCCCGCCGCGCTTCACGCCAGGCGGAATCCGGGAGACAGGCGTGAGCGCGTCAGGTGCACGCCGCTGCCGTGGATCAGGGACTACTCGTAGACGGTGGCAGCTCGCAGAGCTCGCGCGAAGAAGGTCCAGTCACCGTCGGCGGGCAGGTCGCGGCCGGTGTTGCTGTACCAGCCGTCCGCGTCGTCGATCCAGGCGGCCAGGGCCTCCAGGAAATTCCCGAGGTCCGCGTTCTCCCATGAGTCGCCCCCCTCGGCGTGGCTCCGGTGGAGGGCCCGGACGAAGGCCGCCAGGGCTTCTCTGCCGTCGACGTGTTCAGGAGAGGTGGTCATGAGTGGCACCTTGCCACCTCTCCGGACCATCTACCGTTTCTGGCGGGTCAGTTCGCACCTCCCAGCCGCGCACGACCGTCGCAGTCGGCCCGCCGAGACCGTCTCCATGAGGCCGATCGCCCAGCACATGGGGCAGCCGCGCAGGGCGATCAGGCCGACCGGGGCCAGGAGCAGGCTGATCGGGCCGGTGACCGGCAGCAGGGCCAGGGACGCGGCGAGCGCGCCGAACCCGACGGCGCCACGGGCCAGATGGCGTGGCACGGTGGCGCTGGCGAAGCCGCCCCGTGCGGGGGCGTCGGGCGGTGTCGTCGTGGCCGGGTCAGGCGTCATCGCCGGCTCCCGTCGTCCGCGCCGGTTCGTCGCGCAGCGACTCGCGGACCGTCGAACGGGCCCTGTGCAGCCGGGACTTCATCGCGGCGGTGCTCAGGCCGAGCCGGTCGGCGACCGTGCGGCCGGGCAGGCCCTGGATGTCCCGCATGACCAGCACCCGACGCTGGTCGGCGGGCAGGGCGGCGACCGCGGCGGCGACCCGTTCGGCCTCCAGGCGCAGAAGGACGTCCTCCTCGGCGGACCGCACCGGGTCACCGGTCGTGTCGGGTCCCTCGGAGTCGGCGGCCGGGCCGCGGTGGACCAGCGCACGCGTGCGGCGCAGGCACTCGTTGCGGACGATCCGGAACATCCATGACGCCAGCGCCCCGGAGGCGCGCAACATCCCGATCTTGCGGTACAGGATGATCAGCGCTTCCTGCGCGGCGTCCTCGGCGTCCTGGGGGGTGGCGCACAGCGTGTGCGCGAAGCGGTGCACGTGCGGGTAGGAGCCGTACACCAAGGCGGTCAGTGCCTCGACGTCACCGCGTTGCGCCGCGGTGACCAGGGGCGCGCCGGGCCAGGTGTGGTCAGCCACGCTGACGCCTCCGGCGGCGCAGCAGCGTGACGGTGCACGCGCAGATCAGCAGCGCGGCGGCCGCGACGATGACGACGGTGGTCATGGGTACCTCCCGTAGGTGCGGGGCGGACTCGTTCGTCCGCACACCTATGAGAGGCGGGGCGGCCGCAAAAGGATTCTCCCCGGGTCGTGGCTCAGTCCTCACCTCGTACGACGTTCGCGTCGGCCCCCTGCCGCGGCCGGGCGGCGTTGCCGTCGGTGATCGCGCGGACGCAGGTGCGGATGCTGTGCCCGCGCAGGCGGCGTGCCCTCGCCCAGCCCGTCTCGGGCGGGCGGGCGACGGTCGTGATGTCGGCTTCCACGGCCACTGCTGTTCATCTACTTTCCGATTCGACTGTCGAGGCCCGGTTCGTCTCCCGTGCCCCGGTGCTTGCCGCCCTCCCGGGTGTCCCGCCGGGCGCGGCACGAAACGCCGCGCCCAGCCGTGGCGGCCGGCCCGCGCGAAGGGGTGAGGCGGCCGTTCAGCCGCGCAGCCGCTTGCGCAGCGCGGGTTGTGAGGCGTGCTCCCACAGGGCGGGCAGCTCCCGCTCCCTCTTCTCCGCCACGGCTTCCTCCCTGCCGTACAGCAGGCCCCAGGTGAAGCCGGTCTCGTGCGCGGTGCGGGCGGCCGTGGCGAGGTCCCTGAGCGTGTCGCGGGCGACGACGCTGTCCTGGTGGTCGCCGAGGGCCTTCTGCACCGCCTTGGCGCGTTTGCCCAGGCGCCGGGCCGGGTCGCCGAGGGCGGGACGAGCCGCCTCCGCCGCGTAGCGCACCTTCTTCGCCGACTTGCGGGCCTCGTGCAGGGCCACGTCGCGCCCGGAGCCCGGCGGCAGGGACAGGGCCTCGGTCATGCGCCGGGCGAGGCGGTCGTACTCCTTGCGGACGGCCCTGGCCATGACCTTCTCCGCCTTCTTGCCCGCCTTGCCCCGCAGGGGCGGCCGCTCCACGAGCCCGGTGAGGGTGTCGAGCAGGGCCAGATAGCGGCCCGAGTGCAGGGCGTCGAGCGTGCGCCGGTGGTCCTCGGCGTGGCGGGCGACGTCCCACACCTGGAGCCGTGCGGCCACAGGGCCGAGGACCAGTTCCCCCGGAAGGGTCCCGACACCGTGGGAGATGCGCTCCATCAGTACTTCCTGATCGCGTTCGGGGCCCAGTTCACCGGCCAGCCACTTCAGCTCCCCGCGGATCTCGTCGGTGACCTCGCGGTCCAGGACGGAACGGTAGGAGCGCAGACAGCTGCGCAGGCGGCGGCAGGCGACGCGCATCTTGTGGACGGCGTCGGGCCGGTCCCGCCGCGCGGCGGGGTCGTAGGAGGCGAGGCTGTCGATCTGGGCGCGCAGGTAGGCGAGCACCTGGTCACCGGCCGGGCCCGTGGGCGGGTGCGGCGCGCCCGCCGGGGCGGCCGCCGTCTCCTCGACAGCCCGGGCGAGCTTCGACGGCGCCTGCGCACGGGCGAGGCCCCGTTCGCGCAGCATCTCGTCCACGGCGTCCAGAACCGCCGTGTCGGCCTCCTCCTCGGCCAGCTCCACTTCCAGTTCGCGCCACGCGGTACGCCCGCCCTGCGCGCGCAGGGACTCCGCGTGGACGGCGTCGACGCTCAGCTCCGCGCGGACGGTGCCCTCGGGGCGTTTGGTGTCCACGAGCGGCCACACCTCACGGTGTGTGCGCAACCGGACCACCGGAGTCAGCTCGGCGCCCCGGGTGCGGGACAGCGTCAGGTCCAGCAGTTCGCCGGGGATGTGCTCGGCGGGCGCCGTCCGGATCTCCTCCCGGCTGTCCCCCGGCAACGGCAGCTTCAGATGCCATCCGGCGTCGGCGCCGCCGCTCCTTCGCCGCAGGGTCACCGAGGAGCCGAGCAGCCGGAGGTCCTCGGTGTCGTAGTAGACCGCGTCCAGCTCCTCGGAGTGCGGGTCGGCGACCCGCGTGACCCCGTCCAGCCTCTTCAGCCCGGGCAGCCAGGAGATGTCCTCGAAGGGAGGAACGTCGTACTTTCGCTCTGTCTCGCGCGTCGACCCAACCATGACTCCCGGGTGGGCACTCCCCGGCCGTTCCAAACCACGGACCGGGGGGCGAGAGCCCGCTCCGGCCCCGGACGGCGCCCCGGACGCGGGCCGGCGGGGCTCACCGGCGGGTCCGAGCAGCACGCGACCGGCACCACGCGGGCGTGCCGGCGGCCCACCAGGACACGGGCCGCGTGCGGGGCGACGAGCCCCACGAGGCCGAAGGTGCCCGCGGCGGTCGCGCTGAGCAGCACACCGAGGACGAGGAGGGCGAGGCGGCCTCGCACCGGGTTCAGACCGAGGAGCCTCGGCGTGTCCTCGTCGAGCGGGACGAGGTCGAGCTCGGTGCGCCGCGCTTTCGCACCGCCCCCAGGACGTCAACCGCCCCTGGACGTCACCCGCCCGCGGCCGCGCGGGTTGCGGTCCTGGGCCGTTCGGCCCGGCGGAAAGGACGTCCAGGACCTGTCGGACCGTCCGCGGTCGTCCGAGTCTGGAAGAGGGCCGAGGTCGAAGGGCCGGCCCCGAGGTGCCTGTCCGAGCCCCGAGCCGAGGAGTGCCGCGTCATGGTGCGATACGTGTACGACTTCCGCGAGGGCCGTCGGGAGATGGCGGACCTGCTGGGCGGCAAGGGCGCGAACCTGGCCGAGATGACCCGGCTGGGCCTGCCGGTCCCGCCGGGCTTCACCGTAACCACCGACGCGTGCCGGGCCTATCTGGCCACCGGCACCGAGCCGCCGGGCCTGGCGGCGGAGGTCGACCGGCATCTCGCGGCGATCGAGGAGGAGGCCGGCCGGCGGCTGGGGCAGCGGGACGACCCGCTGCTGCTGTCCGTCCGCTCCGGGGCACGGTTCTCGATGCCCGGGATGATGGAGACGGTGCTCGACATCGGCCTCGGCGACGACTCCGTGGCGGGCCTGGCCAAGGTGTCGGGCAGCGACCGCTTCGCCTGGGACTCGTACCGCAGGCTCGTCCAGATGTTCGGCAGTACGGTCATGGGCGTCGACGCGGCTCTCTTCGCGGGCGCGCTGGCCCGCCTGAAGGAGGAACGCGGGGCGGCCGACGACACCCGGCTGGACGCGCACGACCTGGCCCGCCTCGTCGGGATCTACCAGCGGATCATCCTCGACGAGACCGGGGAGGAGTTCCCGCAGTCCCCCGCCGACCAGCTGCGCCGCGCGATCCTCGCGGTGTTCCGCTCCTGGAACGGCGACCGGGCCCGGCTGTACCGGCGGCGCGAGCACATCCCCGACGACCTCGGCACGGCCGTGACCGTGCAGCGCATGGTGTTCGGCAACCTCGGCCCCGACTCCGGCAGCGGCGTCGCCTTCACCAGGGACCCGGCCACCGGCCGGCCCGGCCTGTACGGCGACTATCTGCCCGACGCGCAGGGCGAGGACGTCGTCGCCGGCATCCGCAACACCATGCCGCTCACCGAACTGGAGCGGCTCGACCCCCGCTCGTACGCGGGCCTGCGCGAGCACATGACGACGCTGGAGCGGCACTACCGGGACCTGTGCGACATCGAGTTCACGATCGAGCGCGGCACGCTGTGGATGCTCCAGACCCGGGTCGGCAAGCGCACCGCCGAAGCCGCCTTCGCCCTGGCCGCGCAGCTGACCGACGAGGGGCTCATCACCCGCGACGAGGCCCTGGTGCGGGTCGACGGCGACGGGCTGGCCCGGCTGATGTTCCCGGCCTTCGACACGTCCGCCGCGGGTGAGCCGCTGGCCCGGGGCGTCGCCGCGTCCCCGGGCGCGGCTGTGGGCGCGGCCGTCTTCGACTCCGCCGAGGCGGTACGACGTGCCGCCGCCGGCGAGAAGGTGGTCCTCGTCCGCCAGGAGACCACCCCCGACGACCTGCCGGGCATGATCGCGGCGCAGGCCGTGCTCACCAGCCGCGGCGGCAAGACCAGCCACGCGGCCGTGGTGGCCCGCGGCATGGGCAAGGTCTGCGTCTGCGGCGCCGACGGCCTCGACGTGGACACCGTGGCGCGGCGCTTCACCACAGGGGGTGCGGCCGCGGTCGAGGAGGGCACCGTCATCTCCGTGGACGGCTCCTCCGGCGCCGTGTACGCGGGGGCCGTGCCGCTGGCCGACTCGGCGGTGATGCGGTTCCTGGAGACCGGCGAACGTTCGGCGGGCGTGGTCGACGCGGTGGCCGGTGCCCTCGAACACGCCGACACCGTAAGGCGGTTGGAGGTGCGGGCCAACGCCGACACCCCCGAGGACGCGGCCCGCGCACGGCGTTTCGGCGCACAGGGCATCGGGCTGTGCCGTACCGAGCACATGTTCCTCGGCGAACGCCGCAAGCTGGTCGAGCAGATGATCCTGGCCCGGGACGACGCCGGGCGCGAGCGGGCGCTGGCGGCGCTTCTCCCCCTCCAGCGGCAGGACTTCACCGACATCCTGGAGGCCATGGACGGCCTGCCGGTCACCATCCGCCTGCTGGACCCGCCGCTGCACGAGTTCCTGCCCGACCGCACCGAACTCGCCGTACGCGTCGCGTCCGCCGAGGCGCGCGGCGAGGAACCCGACCCGCACGAGCGGGAGTTGCTCGACGCCGTCGGCAGGATGCACGAGGAGAACCCGATGCTCGGCCTGCGCGGTGTGCGCCTCGGACTGGTCGTGCCGGGCCTGGTGGCCATGCAGGTACGGGCCGTCGCGGAGGCCGTCGTGGCCCGGACCCAGGCCGGGGGCGTACCACGCGCCGAGATCATGGTGCCGCTGGTCGGTGCGGTCGAGGAGCTGCGCATCGAACGCGCGGAGGTCGAACGGGCCCTGGCCGAGGTGTCGGAGGAGTCCGGGGTGCCCGTGCACTGCCCCGTCGGCACGATGATCGAACTGCCCCGGGCCGCGCTCACCGCCGGCCGCATCGCCGAGGAGGCGGAGTTCTTCTCCTTCGGCACCAACGACCTCACCCAGACCACCTGGGGCTTCTCCCGCGACGACGTCGAGGCGGCCTTCTTCTCCGCCTACCTCGACAAGGGCGTCTTCCCCGCCTCACCGTTCGAGACCCTGGACCGCGACGGCGTGGGACGGCTGGTCGGTATCGCCGTCGCCGAGGGCCGCGCGGCCCGGCCCGGCCTGAAGATCGGTGTCTGCGGCGAGCACGGAGGCGACCCCGAGTCCGTGCACTTCTTCCACACGGCCGGCCTGGACTACGTGTCCTGCTCGCCCTTCCGTGTCCCGGTGGCACGCCTGGAGGCGGGCCGGGCGGCGCTGTCGGAAACGGAGGGGAGCGACAGCAGGTGACCGGTCCGGTCCGTTCATGGCCGCCCGCCCACGCCCGCCCCGGCCCCGGACCCCGCTCCGGCGTACGGCTCCTCAGCTCGTCCCGGGCCGGACGATCACCACGGGGCAGCGGGCGTGGTGGGCCACGTGCTGGCTGACGGAGCCCAGCAGGGCACGGGCGAAGCCGCCGCGCCCCCTGCTGCCGACGACCAGTGCCTCGGCCCCCTCGGCCGCCTTGAGCAGCACGTCCACGGGGTTGCCGCGCACCAACAGCGGTCGCACCGACCCGGCGGACTCGGCTCCGAGGACGTTCTGCAGCTCCTGGGCCAGCGCCTGACGGGCGATGTCCTCGTCGACGTCGGCGTCCACGGCGGGAGCGGACCAGGTGTGCGCCCCGGGAAGATCCCAGGAGGCCACCGCGTCCACGGTGGCGCCCGTCAGCCCGGCGTAGCGGACCGCCCAGCGCAGTGCGGCCGCCGAGGACGGCGAACCGTCGACCCCCACCACGACCCGCGCCCCCGCAGCAGCCTCGTCCATCCGTCTCACCTCTCCTGTGGCCTGCACCTTCTTCCACGCTGCGCGACCCGGGGCGCGACCGCATCCCGGCGAAGGCCGTCACGGACCGCGCCCGGGGACCGGTGCGCCGGTCCGCCCCGGGACCCGTCCTCGGGCCCGGTCTCCTCGTCCCGGCTCGGCCAAAAGGGTGTGGCGAGTTGTGGGACGCGTGCTCCCCGGCACGCGCGTCGGGGCGGGAAGGGGTGTATCCAGAACGTATGGCCCCCGCACGCCCCAGCCGTCGCCTCCCGTCACTGGAGCCACGCCGTGCGCTGCTGGCCGTGCCGATCGTGCTGATCGTGCTGGTCACCGTGGTCGACATCCTCGCGCCGTCCAGGGTCCACCTCGGGCCGTTCCTCGTCGCGGCACCCGCCGTCACCGCCTCGTTCGCCGGGCCGCGCACGACCGCGTTCATGGGCGCGCTCGCCGTGCTCGCCCAGCTCGCCGTGGCGAGTGTCCGTACCAGTGCCGTCGATCTGAACCACACCTTCCAACTCATCACCCTCGTCCTGATGTCGGCATTCGTGACGTCCTTCGCCGCGCGCCGGGAACGCCACGAGAGGGAGGTGAGCCGGCTGCGTACGGTGGCCACGGCCGCCCAGGAGGTGGTGCTCAAGCCGCTCCCCCACCGGATCGGCCCGTTGCGCATCGCCTCGGTGTACCTGGCCGCCGAGTTCGAGGCGCAGATCGGCGGCGACCTGTACGCGGCGGCCCGCACGGAGCGGGGAACGCGGTTCATCGTCGGTGACGTCAGGGGCAAGGGCCTGGCGGCCGTGGGAGACGCCGCGCTGCTTCTGGGCGCCTTCAGGGGCGCGGCGCACCAGCAGGCCGATCTGCCGATGCTGGTGGCCTTCCTGGAGGGCACGGTCGCGTCCGACCTGGACGACCCCACGGCGGTGGACGCCGTGGCCGAGGACCGCGGCGAGGCGTTCATCACCGCCGTCCTGCTGGACGTCCCGGACGACGAGCCGGTGCTCCACCTGATCAGCTGCGGCCACCCGCCCCCGCTGCTCCTGCGCGGCGGCCGGGTCGGCACGCTGGACACGACCCGTCCGGCACCGCCCCTGGGCGTCACGGGCTTCACCGGCCCCGACTACCGCGCCGCGACGTTCACCTTCGAACACGGCGACATCGCCCTGCTCTACACGGACGGCGTCATCGAGGCCCGCGACGAGCACGGCACGTTCTACCCCCTCGAGGAACGCGCGGCCCACCTGGCCGACAAGGGCCCCGACGCCCTCCTCTCCCACCTCCGCAAGGACCTCCTCCGCCACGCAGGCGGCCACCTGGGCGACGACGCCGCGATGGTGGCTATCGCACGGGTGGATCCGTGGGGCGGGGATGCGTGACCGTCCGGCGCGGCCGCCGACCGTACGGCCGCCCCGTTCTGGTGTACTCAGACGTCGAGGTCCACGTCGGTCAGGGGGTAGGCGACGCAGGCGTGGGTGTGGCCGGACCTGGCGTCGGAGAGGCGTAGGCGGGCCTCTTCGGCCGTGTGGACGGTGCCTTCGAGGACGCGGACGCGGCACAGTCCGCATTCGCCGGAGCGGCAGGCCGACTCGGGGCGGATGCCCTGGTCCTCCAGGGCGTCGAGGAGGGGGCGGCCGCGGGTGGTGGTGAAGGTGCGGCCGCGCGCGGTCACGGTGACCTCGCCGGACGGGTCGGTGCCGCCGGGCCAGTGGGGCTGGGCGGTGGGGTCGGCCGGGGCGCCGTTCGCCTCGAAGCGAACGCGGCGGCGGGGATGGCCGAGCGCGGCGAGCCGGCCGAGCGCGTACGGGTAGAGGGCCTGGGGGCCGCACACGTACACCATGCGCCCGTCGAGCGGCCCGGCCAGAGTCCTGATCAGGTCGGCGGTGAGGAATCCGGTCGGTCCCGTCCAGTCGGGGTCCGGTTCGGTGACGACGTGGTCGACGCGGAGGTTCGGGTGGCCGGCGGCAAGGGTGTCCAACTCCTCGCGGAAGAGGATGTCGTCGGCCGACCGGGAGCCGTAGATCAGGTGGAAGCGGCGGTCGAGTCCACCGTCGACGATGTCACGGATCATGCTCATCGCCGGTGCGACGCCGGATCCGCCGGCGAGGAACACGACGTTCTCGCCGTGGAAGAGCGGGTTGTGGTGGAAGGTGCCCATCGGGCCGGTGGTGGTGAGTGCGTCCCCGGGCCGCACCGTGTCGACGAGCAGGTTGCTGATCCGGCCGCCGGGCACCCGGCGCACCGTGAGGTCCCAGTGGTCGTGGCGGGCGGGGCTGGAGGAGATCGCGTAGGGGCGATTGGTGCCGTCGGTGAGGACGCCGACGTACTGCCCCGCGAGGAAGGGCGGCAGGTCGCCGCCGTCGGTCCGTACGAGCCGGAAGGTGCTGGTGCTCGGTGTGTCGGTGCGGACCTCGGCGACGGTCAGGTGCAGCTGCTCGGGGTGCAGGGCGTCGACCCGGCGCGCGGTGTCGGCCGGGGGCCGCGGGACCCGGCCCGCGATGTCGGCCGCGACGTCCTCGTGGCCGTCGAAGAGCGGGGCGAGGGAATGCGTCACTGCTGTCTCCCGGATCGGTTCAGGCGGCCTTGCCGCGGATCAGTCGCCGGGCCACGCGGACCCCGGCTTCGAGGGTGGGCTGGAAGCCGCCCATCGCTGCCCAGGAACCGGCCAGATGCAGGCCCCGCACATGCGACTCGCGTTCGTTGTTCCGGTACAGCCAGCCCTCGGTGCGGTCCTGGTCGTAGCCGTAGAACGCGCCGCCGGGGTGGCCGAGGTAGCGGGCCATGGTGAGCGGTGTCGCCACGTCGACCTCCTCGATCGCGTCACGGATGCCGGGCGCGATCACCTCGACCCGGTCCAGGAGCTTCTCGGCGTAGCGGAACTTGGCGCGGGAGTACTCCGCGGCGGGTATCCGCTCCCAGACGTCGCCGTACTGGAGGGTCATGAGACTGACATGCGTCGCGCCGGCGGGGGCGAAGCCGATGGGGGCCACGTCGTAGGAGCTGACACAGATCCCTCGCGGGGCGTCGAGGGTGCGTGTCGCGGCGTACGTCGCCTCGTGGTCGAGGCCGGTGTTGACGAAGCTGGTGCTGGTGGTGAAGCCGAGTTCGGCCGGGGTGGCGTCGAGGCCCATGTGCAGCACGAAGCCCGAGACGCCGATCCGGCGGGAGGCGAGATCGTCGCGGACGGCCGTCGGGACGGCGGCCTCGCCGAGCATCGCGTACGTCAGCGGCAGCGAGGCGTTCGAGACCACGTCCTGCGCGGTGATCTCCTCGCCGTCGTCCAGCCGGACGCCCTTGACCCGGCCGCCCTCGCTGAGGATGCCGGTGACGGCCGTGTTGAACCGGATCTCGCCCCCGGCCTCGAGGAACACGTCCAGGAGCGCGCCGGACATCGCCTGCGAACCGCCCCTGATGTGCCAGGGCTTGAACTCCAGGTACGCGTAGAGGGTCAACGCGAGGTCCTGGAAGGCCAGTCGGGACGGCGGCTGCCCGAGGTACGACCAGTACGTCGCCAGCACCGACTTGAGCCCGGAGTCCTCGAAGTGCTCGTCCAGGACGTCCCGGACGGGCCGCAGCCCCTGCCGGAAGAGGACGGGGTCGAGCTCCTCGGCCGGCATCCTGCGGCGGGCCGCGATCTGCCAGAAGGTGACGTTCCTGACCAGGTCGAAGAAGCGCGTCAGCCGGTCGCGGTTGCCGGGGAACGCCGCCTCAAGCGCGTCGACGGCCGCCTCCCAGCCGGCCGGCACGGTCACGTCGTACTCCCCTGGCACGACCGCCCGGTACAGGTCGTGCTCCTCGACGAACTCCAGCCGCTCGGCGACCCCCAGCCCGTCGAGCAGGCCGCGCAGCGGTGCCTCCTCGCCCTCGCGCCCGATGCCGGACAGCTGGTGCAGGGCCACCTCGAACTCGAACCGGCCGCGCCGGAAGGAGGTGGCGCAGCCGCCCGGGACGTTGTGGCGCTCGACCAGCAGGGTGCGCACTCCGGCGCGCTGAAGGCTGGCGGCGGCGGTGAGTCCGGCGTTCCCGGCCCCGATCACCACGGCGTCGACGTCGGTCATACGCATGCACACCTCACTCAATCGAGTATTCAAAAAGTTGAGTATCAGTAGCTTGGAGCGTACGCCTCGCGATCCCCCACCGCCACCCCGCGGGCAGCTCGGCATGGACAACTTGTCCGGTGGTCGAGGTGAACGCGAGAAGACGGCCGGTCATGCGAGGCGTCGCACCGCCCGCCGGGCGCGGCCGACGAGAGCGGGACAGCGGACACGGTGGACACGGCGCACACGTGTGCTTCCCGCACGGCACATAGGATCACCACATGACCACATGGAGCCGCTGTCTGGACGCCGCGGGAATCCGTGAGCCGGAGTTGCGCGAGGCCTACGGCGCCCAACGTGCCCTGGTCAGGCGCTACCGCCGCAGCTCCTACATCGCGGCGCGGCTGCTGTTGCCGCCCGGTGTACAGCCCCATGTCGTGACCGCCACCGCGTTCATGCACCACGGGGACAATCTCCTGGACACCGGCCCGAAGCCGCAGCGGATCAGCGCGTGGGCGGACTGGGAGCAACGGGTGCGCAAGGCCCTGGACTCGGGCCGGTGCGACGACCCGCTGATCCGCGCGCTGCTGCACACGGCCTCGGCCCATCCGCGGCTCCGGACGGCCGTGGAGGCCTATCTCCCCACCGCGGTTGCCGAGTTGGAGTTCACGGGCTTCGCCACCGAGGACGAATACCGGGCGTACCTCGACGCCTACTCGGTCCCCGCCTTCATGCTGATCGGCGCCTTGCTGGGGCCGCAGGGCGACGACGCGGGGTTCCGTACGGCCTGCCGCACACTCATCGACGGAAGTCAGCGGCTGGACTTCGTCAACGACCTCGCCGAGGACCTGCGTGAGGACCACCTCGGCATCCCGGAGGAGACCCTCCGCCGCTTCGGCCTGACCGCGCAGGACCTCGCGACGGGCCACAGGAGTGAAGCCGTGCGAGAACTGATTATCCATCAGGTAGCCACGGCCCGTGCGTCCCTGCACGCGGCCAGGGAGGTGGCGACCCTGGCCGCCACCCCCTGCCGGTCCCTGCTGACAGCTGTGGTCGACATCGAACTGCTCACCGCGGACGCGGCCCTCGCCCGTGGCGCCGGGCTGCTGAGCGGTTCGGCCGGGCCACCGCTGACCGGCGTCCTGCGAACCCTGCTGCGCGCCCGGCGGAGTGCCTGACCTGAGAGCGAGTCGGCGGCCGGGAGTGCACCCGAGGGCCCAGGGCCCGGCGTTCACCGGGACGTCAGGCCCTGCGGACGTGCAGTGTGGAGGCGCCGAGGGAGAGCGGTGTGTGGCCGAGCAGTTGGAGACCGCACTCGCCCAGCAGCCGGGCGTAATGGTCCGCGGTGCGCTCGCGGCCGCCCGTGTTGCACATCATGTGGAGGTCCCACGCGGTGGCGAGGGACGGGGTCGCGTCGGCCGGCAGCAGGCGTTCCACGACGAGGAGGTCGGCGTGTGCCGGCATGGCGTCGGCGCAGTGACGCAGGATGCTCCGGCAGCGGTCGTCGTCCCAGTCGTGCAGGACGCGGGAGAGCAGATAGACGTCACCGTCCGGGGGTACGTCGGCGAAGTCGCCGGGGCGGTAGTCGCAGCGGCCCTCGGCGGCGGTGGCGGCGAGGCGGGTGCGGCCCGCGGCGAGGACCTGAGGGCGTTCGAGGAGGACGCCTCGCAGGGTGGGGTGGGCCGTCAGAACGCGGAGCAGGAGTTCTCCGGTGCCGCCGGCGATGTCGACGACGGTGCGCGCGCGGGCGCCCGGTACTCCGGCCGCGGAGGCCGCGGCGGTGAGGACCGGGTGGGCGGGAAGCCCGTCGAAGATGGGGGCGCTGGACACCATGGAGGCGTCGAACAGGGTGGCCAGTTCGGGATCGCGGGCGAAGTGGTCGAAGTGGTTCTCGCCGTAGAGGTGCTCGAAGCCGGGCTGCCCGGTGCGCACGGTGTGCACCAGGTGGGCGAAGGACTGGTAGAACGGGCCGCCGTACATCAGCGCCAGGGGCCGCATCGAGCCACGCGCCCGCGCGGTCAGCAGCTCACCGACACGGGTGAGACGAAGGCCCTGCGAGGTCCTCGACACCACACCCACCATGGCGAGATACCTCAACAGCGTCGCCAGGCTGTCCCGGTGGGCCCCGACGGCCTCCGCAAGGACGTCGATGTCCGCGCCGGGGTGCTCGTCGATGGCCTCCGGCAGCCGCAGTTGGGCGCACGTCGCCAGGGCCTGTGTGGTCCAGGCACCGGTGAGCAGCCGCAGGAGCGTTTCCGCTGACCGCTGTTCCTCCTGCCGCGAGGCGAGGTGCTCCGCCAGCACGTCACGGTGATCGCCGCTCGCGTACAACTCCAGTCGCCGGTACGGCGTCTTGGTGCCGGGAGGCGCGGTGAAGTAGAACACCGTGCCGTCCTCGTGCGGGTTGTAGCCGCCGCCGTCGGCCGCCGCGCCCAGCCGAACGAAGCTCGCCAACAGCCCGCGCAGCACCAGCGGATCGGGCCGCGTCACCTCGAAGGCGAGGTGCGCCTCGTGGTCCCGTCGGCGTTCGAGGGCGGCGATCCCGGCCAGCCCGGAACCCGGCGGAACGGTGAGCGCGAACACCTCCACCGCCCGCCGTTCCCCGCCGGGGCCGGACAGCGTGGGGCGGAGAATCCTTACGTCAAGATCAGCGGCAGCCCGCCCGTGACGGGCGGCGAGGCGTTCACGGACGACGACACTGGGCTGAGCCACCGCGTCGGCGTTCAGCCCGCACGCGGCGAGTCGCTTCCGCAGTGTGTGTTCGTCGGGCGGGAAGACCAGCACCGCGGCATGTGCGAAGCGGCACCGGTCCGTAAGGGCCCGCAGTTCGGGGCCGTCGAGGCCGGGCAGTACACGGGAGAGCAGGACGGCGGTGTCCTGCTCTCGGACGAACGCGGCCGTGGTGCTCAGCCGTGTCGCGTCGTCGGCCTCGTTCGGGGCGATGCTCGTCGCGGTCGTCGTGGGCGTCGTGGGCGTCGTCAAGGAAACCTCGCAGTGCATTCCAGGTCCGTATCGAAGGAGAAAGGTGCGCGGGTCGGGGCAGGCAAGTGCGCGGGCGCGCACGGGCATGCGCGGCCCCGGGCGGGCCAGGGGCGGAGGAAGGGGAGCAGTGAAGGGTGGTCGCGCGCGTCAGACGCCGACGTAGTTCTCGGCGAACCAGTCCTGGTGGGTGCGCGAGTCGCGCAGCGATGCCATGCGGGAGCGGCGCAGGCGCTCCTGGAAGTGCGAGGACTCCTCGGGATCCTGCGTTCCGTGCAGCAGGCGGATCATCCAGTGCGAGAACTCCTGCGCACGCCAGATATGTTCCAGGCATCGCTCCGAATAGCGGGCGAGCGGTTCGAGGTCGTGCCGGGTGAGCGCGTCGGTCAGGGCGCCGGCCAGGATCTCGGCCTCCAGCACCGCGAGGTTGGCGCCCTTGGCCGCGGACGGGCTGATCAGGCCCGCGGCATCGCCCACCAGGAACAGCGACCCGTACCGCAGCGGTTCGAGCACATCGGATTCGAGGTCGACGACCGCACGCTGCACGACCCGGCCCCTGACCAGGGGACCGTACTCGGATGCCCGCATACGCAGGGCGAGTTCGTCCCAGATCCGCTCGTCGCTCCACTCGTCGGCCAGGGTTCCCCGCGCGCACTGCAGGTAGTAGCGGGTGATCTCGGCGGAGCGGGCCATGTGCCCGGCGAATCCGTGCGGGTGGACGGCGTAGCCCACGGCGTCCAGACTCGGGGGCGCCTCGGCGAGCAGGCCGAGCCAGGTCACTCCGTGGTCGCGGCGATGACGGCGTACCGCGCCCGGTGGCAGCGAGCGCCGCCCCACCCCGTGCCGGCCGTCGCAGGCGGCGACGAACCGGGCCCGCCAGCGTGCGGGACGCCCGTCCTCCTCACGTACCGTCACCGAGGGTGCCGGGCCGTCCGCACCACGCACGGCGACCGCTTCGGTGCCGAAACGAATGCGCCCTCCGGCCGCGACGAAGCACGCCAGCAGATCGGAGACCAACTCGTGCTGCGGATGCACGGTGTGTGTCTCACCCCGGCCCAAGTACCGGTAGTCCAGGCGGAATCGGCCGTCCCCGGTACGGAACTCGCAGACGCTGTGCTCCTGTCCCCGCAGCCGGATCCCCTCGTCCAGGCCGTGCCGCTCCAGGACGCGCACGGTGTGCGCGGCGAGGTAGCCGGCCCGTGCCCGGTTCCGGATGTGCGCGCTCGCGGCGCGTTCCAGGACGACACAGTCGACCCCGTCGCGCTGGAGGAGGTTTCCGAGGACCAGCCCGGCCGGACCGGCACCGATGATGACCACGTCGGCTGAGTCCTGGGCGACCTGGGCGTACTGACTCTCTGTCACAACGGTGGATCATAAGCATCGATTACCGGATGGATCGCCGAAGATCACCCGAATGCCCCGTCTGATGAAAAACGACTTCTCCGCCGGTCAGTTGAGGCATGGCGTCGCCACCCCGGGCGCCCGGTCGGCCACGTGAGCCGTCAGCCGTGCCACACGTCCGCGACGGCCTCCCGAGACCTCCCCCGGCCGCGTCAGACCGTCTTCACCACCGTCCCCAGGCCTTCGAAGGCGGCCACCTCGTCCGGGGGTGCCGTGGTGTCGGTGACGAGGGTGTGGAGGAGGGTGGACGGGCCGACGTGGGCGTGGGCGGTGTGGCCGAGCTTGCTGCCGTCCGCGGCGGCGATGCTGCGGCGGCTGGAGGCGATGATCGCCTTCTTCACCGCGGCGTCGTCGAGGTCGTAGGCGGTCAGGCCGTCCGCCGCGGTCAGGCCGCAGCAGCCGAGTACGGCGGTGTCGAACCGCAGAGCGGAGAGGGACGCGAGGGTGAGGGGTCCCGTCAGGGCGCCCTCGGCCGCGCGGGGCTGCCCGCCGGGCACCAGGAGCGTGGTCGGGGTCGGCGAGTCGCCCAGGACGCGGATGGCCTGGAGGGACAGCGGCATCACGGTGACCGGCCGCCCGCGCAGCAGACGGGCGACCTCGAGGCAGGTGGTGCCACTGTCCAGGAGGACCGTCTCACCGTCGCCGATGAGCGCGGCCACCTCGGCGGCGATACGCCGCTTGGCGTCGACGGCCTCGTGGGCGCGTAGCGCGAAGGGCGGTTCCTCGCCCCGGAGCAGCACGGTGCGCGCCCCGCCCCGGACGCGTTCGAGTACGCCCTGCGCCGCCAGCGTGTCGAGGTCGCGCCGGATGGTCATCTCCGAGGCGCCGGTCAGTTCGGCCAGTTCCAGGACGGTGACGCTGCCCGAGTCCCTGACGGCCTGCGCGATCAGCCGGTGACGGTCTGCGTTGCTCATACCGCGATTGAAACACCCCCCACAATGATCGTTCAATCTGTTCGAAGTCACGCTGTTCGAACATGGAACTTGTTCGTTATGGTGGCGGCGTGAACAACCCAACGCTGCGAGCCGCCCGTGTGGCGACCTTCGCCTACTTCATCCTCAACGGCACCCTGCTGGGCCTGTGGGTGGTGCAGATCCCCGCGATCGAGGACCGCGTGGACATCAGTCACGCGACCCTCGGGGGCTTTCTGGTACTGCTCGGAGCCGGGGCCTTCGCCGGTATGCAGGTCGCGGGCCGGCTGGCCGACCGCCACGGCACACGGGTCGTGGTGCCCGCCGCCGGCGCTCTGTGCAGCGCGACCCTGGTGCTGCCCGGCCTCTCACCCGGCCCCTGGACGCTGGCGGGCGCGCTGCTGCTCTTCGGCTTCGGCAACGGCTGCCTGGACGCGAGCATGAACGCCCATGCCGTCCACGTGGAGAAGGCGTACCGGCGGCCCGTGATGTCGGCCTTCCACGCCACGTTCTCCGTGGGTGGCGTCATCGCCGCGCTGGCCGGCGCGGGTGCCGCGAGTGCCGGTGCGGGTCCCGCAGAGACGCTCGGCGCCGCGGCGGCCGTGGGGACCGTGATCGCCCTGGTCCCGGCGCGGGCGCTGCTGCCGGGCCCGCCGGAGGCCGACACGGCCGTCGTGCGCACGGACACCGCCATTGCGGAGACGCATGCCGCCGCCGCGGAGTCGGATGCCGGCGCCGCGGAGGACGACGGGCGTCCGGGTGCGAAGCGGCGGCCCGCCCCGGGGCGCATCTGGATTCTCGCCGTCCTCGCGCTGATGATCATGCTGTGCGAGGGAGCGGCCAACGACTGGAGCGCCCTGCACCTCAAGAGCGTCCTCGGCACGCCCGCGGGCGTCGCCGCCTTCGCCTACGGCACGTACGCGGCGACGATGACCATCGGCCGGCTTCTGGCCGACCGCGTCTCGGCCCGGTTCGGCCCGGTGGCCATCCTGCGGTACGGCTCGGTCACCGCCGCCGTCGGCATCACCGTCGCCGCCGTCTCGCCGTGGGTCTGGGCGGCGTTCGTGGGATGGGCCCTGTTCGGCCTGGGGCTGTCCGGCTGCATACCCCAGCTGTTCAGCGCGGCGGGGCACGCCGACCCCGCCGCGGCCGGGACCAATGTCTCGCGGGTCGCCGGACTCGGCTACCTCGGCATGCTGGCCGGGCCCGCCGTCATCGGCTGGCTGACCCACGTCACGGCACTGAACCACACGTTCCTGCTGCTGACGCTGCTGTGCGCGGTCACCGCCGCGAGCGCCGGAGTCCTGCGGACCGGCCCCGACCGTGCGCGGGAAACGGCGGGGAGCACTCACTGACCGGGCGGGGTCGCGCGGGGCACGTGGGCCGTACGAGTGACCGTCCTTCCCTTCACTCGTTTGACGCAACGCAAGAGCATCTCGTCATCGGGCCCGGAAGGCACGCACTCCATGCCCCTTCTCTCGTTCCGTCGGCAGGCCGGCACCTCGGCCGCCCCGGCGGTGCTGCATGCCGAATCGATTCTGGTCGAGCAGTACGCCGCCCTCGTACGGCTCGCTCATCTGGTCCTGCCCGCCTCGATGGGCCGCCATCGCCGGGTCCTGGTGGCACACGGCATCGTGCAACGCGCCCTGCCCGGCGGCCCCGTGGCACGCCACGGCCCGGCTGTGCCCGCGCCGCGCCGTGCCACGAGCCCGGCCGACGAGGCCCTGCGGCGGCTGCGCGTCCGGGTGGTGCGCGACGCCCTGGCCCATGCCCGGCGCGGGGCACGGCTCCCCCGGCTGCCCTTCGTGGTGGGGCTGCGGCTGTTCCCGAGCTCGGGTGGGGCGCAGGAGTCGGCGCTGGCCCCCGCCCTGGCCGAGCTCTCCGCGCCGGGCCGGGCGGCCTTCGCCCTGCGGCGGCTCGACGGGCTGCCCGAGGCGGCGGTCCGCGAACTGCTCGGCGCGGCCGGCACCGGTGACGTGGACGCCGCGCTTCGGGAAGCGGCCGGTCTCGACGCCGGGGCGGACGGGGGCGGTTCGCGGCTGTTCGACGCCTGCGCGATGCAGGCGGGCCCCACCGATCTGCTGCGCCGCAGACGTCTCGGCCGGCTGGCGGCTGCCGTGGGGGCGGCGCTCCTGGTCACCGGGGCGGTGCTGGCCGTGGCCCGGCCCGCGGGCACCGGCCCGGCGGACCCGGACACCGCTCGCACCGCGGTGGTCGCACCGGGCGAGCTCACACGCACACCGGCGGACGCCTGGGCCGACACCTCGCGGGTGGACTTCACCGCCTGGCCGCCCAGAGGAGGCCGCGTGCGGGACGAGGCCCTCCTGAACCGGGCCCTGACCGCCTGGTCCGCCCCGCGCGAAGGCACCCGCACGGCCTACGCTCCCGCCACCGCGCACGGCGCACCGGCCCAGCCCCCGCAGTTGCTGTACGCCGGTGAGGTCGCCGGCCGGGCCCTCGTCCTGCTCTTCGACGGACTGCGCCTCGCGCGCTACGGCGAGCCCCTGCGAGCGGCGGTCGGGAGCCCTGACGCCGGCACGGACACGCTCGACGTCGCCCGCGCCGACGACGCCGACGTGACCGGCGCGGCGGCGGTCACCCTCCACGTCCGGGACGGTGCGGCACGCTATCTCCTCGCTCCCTGGGTCGCGGAGGCCGCCACCAGGGACCTGTTCCGCCCCGACGTCCCGGCCCGTCCGCTGGGCATGTCGCCGTCCGGCGTCACGGAACCCGTGCGCGTCATCCCCACGAGCCCGGGCTGCCCCGCCGAAGGAACGGTGCTGCAACTGCGTTCCTCGGCACGGATCGTGGAGGACCACAGCTTCCTGCTGGCCGGGACCGGCGACCTGTCTCCCGTGCATCTCACCTACACCCCGCCGCCCGGCCACGGCACACCACCCGCCCGTCAGCCGCGCGAGGCGACCGGCCCGGCCGCCCTGGTGGCCTGGTCCCGGCTCGGCTGCCGACTCGGCTCGCTGCACGGCACCGGCGTCAGCGCCGTCAACGCCTGGGACTTCGCCGAGCAACGGCTGCCCGACGGCGGCGGCCCGGCGGTGTGGACCTGCTCGCGGGCCGACACCTGGCGGGGCGCCGGAGACGTGACACTGACGCTGCGCACGGCCGGAGAACCGGTGCGGGTGACGGGCACTCGGCGCTCGACAGCCGCGTGCAGCCGCTTCGGACAGCATGTGGCCACCGCCGCTCCCTGGCGCTCACCGTCCGGCCACTCCTACGTCCTCGCGGCAGGCAGCCGAGCCGTCACCGGGCTCACGGTCACCGGGGACGTGAACACCTCCCGCGACGGCCGCACCCTCGCGGTACGCGCCCCGAAGGACGCGGCGGCCCGGGTGACCGCGAGGCTGACGACGGGCGAGACGCTCACCGGAATCACCGGCTGAGCCCGGCCCGTCGGAGCCCGACCGGCCGACGGCGGGCGGAAGAGAACCGGGATCCGATGCTCCGCCTCACGCAAAGCACACATTCCCACCATTGCGTCATTCGAGGGATCGTGGCACAGCAGCGCAACCACGCACCCCCGGCCACGCGACTCAACGGGCAGACAGGCACACCAAGCAAGGGAGTACCGCCGTGAACGCAGCCAGCGACACGCTCGTCCCGACCGCGGACGTCTGGCCGATCTGCGACCCGTACCTCTACTCGTCCCCGGGCCACCCGGCCGATGGAGACACTCTCGGCCTCGCCGGATACGACGGAGGCGGCGACTTCCTGCTGCCTCCCCCGGACCCGGCCCAGCGTCTGAACATCCCGGTCAGCCCGGCGGACCAGCGCCGGCTGGACCTGCACGCGGCGCTCACCGTACGCGGCATCGCCCCCCGGCCGGGCGACCAGGACGCCATCGCCGCGATCAGCTCCCTCGGCGACACGATCACCGACTCCGTCCTCCGCTGGGTCACGAACCCCGACCGGCAGGGCCTGTCGTAGGGCCTGCGACGCCCCGGACGGCACGAGAACCCGGACCGGCAGGGCTGGTGGGGCCCCAGCCCGCCCTTCCAGACTCAGACTCAGAGTCCGGCTCTGTCCGTCGTCCGGGCGGGCCGCCGCATTCCCGTGAACGAGCCGGGTCCGCGACGATACGCTCCCCCACGAACACCGCCGCAGGGCGGTGAGACGCCTGTGGGGGGCAGCATGCGGAACGCCGACGACGTCCTCGTGGAACGGGTCGTGCTCATGGTCGACGCGTCGGCCCGGGTCGTGGCACCGGAGGAACACGAGGATCTGTTCGAGGAGTTCGCCGAGGACCTGCGCGCGAGCGGACGGATCCCCGGCGCGGACTCGGGGCCCGTCGACGAGGCGGACTCGGGCATCGCCGACACCCATGTGTTCCTCGGGATCGGCCTCACCCTGCTCGGTCAGATCGCGCTGAAGGTCGTGTCCGTCGCGACGGACATGGCCCTGGAGCGGGGCATCCGGGAGGCGGGCGCCTACGTCGTGAGGCTGTTCCGCCCGGAGACGGCCGACGAGGACGAACCCACCGACTCCGGCGGCTGCAACGACCGGGCCGACCAGGCCGACCGGGCCGACCAGGCCGGGAACGAGGCACCCGGCACGCCGGACGCGACGTCCGACGCCCTCGCACCGAACGCCGACGCCGACGCCGACGCCATCGCCGACGCGGTCGCCGCCCACTTCGCCGGGACGCCGGAGCTCGACACCGACGAACTGCGTCTCGTCGTCCGCTCGCAGCTCGAGGCCTGGTCCGCCGGCGAGTCCCGGCAAGCGGATCGGGCCTGACGTCCCATGGAGGAGGCGCAGGACCGCGCCACCGGCACCGTCGCCCCCCGGCCCGTGGACCGCTCGGCCCAACTGCGGCTGCTGCGCCGGGCACGCCGCCTCGCGTGGGGCGTGCTCCTCGCGCCGTACGCGCTGTTCCCGCTGTCCGTCGTGGCCGTCGCGGGGTCCGAGGTCTCGGGCTCCGGTCCTGTGGCCGTCGCCCTGGTCGTCCTCGCGATGGGCGCTCTGCCTTTCGTCGTGGTACTGGTTCTGGTCAACCAGGCGTGGCTGCGGCACTCGTTCGAGCATCGTCACCCGCGCGACGCGATCGACGCCGTGGACTGGTCCGACGACAAGTGGGACCGGGTCCGGGCGGTCTTCGAGGCGGCGGGAGTCGACGCGCGGCAGGTGCGGGCGATGACCGTCTGGGACGACCGTGCGAATCTGGCGGCGCGCCATGTGGCCCGTCCGACACCCGGGCGCCTGAGCCTCGCGATGTCCGACTGGAGTGCCGTACGCCGACGGCCGCTGATCACGGTCGGCGCGGTGCTCGGCGTGGGTGCGGCGGTGTTCGAGGACAGTCTCACGGATCTGATCGGCCCGTCGGTGGCGACCGGCCTTCTCGTCGCCCTGGGGCTGCTGATCGTGCCGCTCGCCTGGCGGCACATCTCCCATCAGGTCCGGCTGAACCTCCTGGATCCGCAGACCGTCGTACTCATCCCGAAACGGTGGCGCTCGCAGCTCAGGAGACGGCCGGAGGCGGCGGCGCAGCTGCTGCACGAGATCGCCCATGTCCGCCACAACGACCCGGTCGCGCTGCGCTTCCTCGCGGTGTGCCCGGGCGTGGCCACCGGTCTGGTGTTCTTCGGCACGGCCCCCGTCCTCGCGGCGGAGGGCGGTGAGGGTCTTCTGTTCGCGGTGTTCGCCGTCACGGCGGCGGTGGGCATGACCGCCGTGCGGCGGGCGGCGGCACTGGTGCCGGTCGTCCACGAACTGCGCGCGGACGCCACGGCGTGCCGGGACACCGTCATGACGTCCACACTGACCGACTTCCTTCAGGCGTTGCAGGACAAGCACCCCACCGAGGTGAAGGCGCTCCGTCTGGCCGCGCTCGCGGCCCGTGGACAGGTACCTGGCCTGTCGCGCCGGCTGGTGCCGCCGGTCGCCCTGATGACTCTGTGGGTCCTGACAGTCGCGGGTGCGGCCGTGGCGGAGCTCGTGGGCGTGGTGACTCTCGCGCCCTGACGCGGTGAGGTCTCGGTCGGGTGACTCGTTGCGGGCCGGGTCGGTGTCAGGCGGTGCGGCGGCGGTGGACTCGGGCCTCCCACGGCCTCAGGGTGACGCGGTCGGCGAGAGGTGAGGGGTCGGGGACGTTGGTGACGAGTGTGTCGCCGTGTTCCCAGCCGTCGGGCAGCTCGACGGTGAGTTCGTCCCCGCCGAAGTTGGCGAGCACCAGCAGTTCGGTGGCGGACGCGGCGTGGTGGCGGGTGAAGGCGTAGAGCCGCTCGTGGTCGGGGTGGAGCAGGCTGAAGTCGCCGTGGGTGACGGCGGGTTCGGTGTGACGCAGGTCGATCAGGCGGCGGTAGTGGTGGAGGACCGAGTCGGGGTCGGCGAGTTGGGCCTCGGCGTTGACCTGGGTGTGGTCGGGGTTGGCCGCGATCCACGGGGTGCCGGTGGTGAATCCGCCATGCTCGGTGGCGTCCCACTGCATGGGGGTGCGAGCGTTGTCGCGGCCGCGCTGCCGCAGGCCTTCGAGTACGTCCGCCTCGTCGGCGCCCAGGGCGAGCTGGTCGCGGTGGTGGTTGAGTGACTCGATGTCGCGGAAGTCGTCGATCGAGGCGAACGGGGCGTTGGCCATGCCCAGTTCCTCGCCCTGGTAGACGTACGGCGTGCCGCGGTGCAGATGCAGGACCGTGGCGATGAGCTTGGCGGAGCGGTCGCGGTGGGCGGGGCTGTCGTCGCCGAAGCGCGAGACCACCCGGGGCTGGTCGTGGTTGCTGAAGTACAGGCTGTTCCAGCCCCGCTCCCCCAGGCCGGTCTGCCAGCGGCTGAGGCTGGCCTTGAGGTCGGTGAGCCGCAGCGGGCGGACGTCGAACTTGCCGCCGGGGCCCTGGTCGAGGCCGACGTGCTCGAACTGGAAGACCATGTCGACCTCGCGGCGGGCGGGGTCGGTGAACAGCCTGGCCTCGTCCACGGTGACACCGGGCATCTCGCCCACGGTCAGCAGGGGACGTGTGCGTCCCGCGAACACCTCGCGGTGCATCTCGGCCAGGTGGTCGTGGACGCGCGGACCGCAGATGTAGTGCGCGCTGCCGTCGCCGTGGCGGCTGCCGCCGTGCACCGGTCCGTCGGGCAGGCCCGGGGCCTTGGAGATGAGGTTGATGACGTCCATGCGGAAGCCGTCGACCCCGCGGTCCAGCCACCAGCGCATCATCGCGTACACGGCCTGCCGGACCTCGGGGTTGTCCCAGTTCAGGTCGGGCTGTTTGCGGGAGAAGAGGTGCAGGTAGTACTCGCCGCTCGCCTCGTCGTACTCCCAGGCAGGGCCGGAGAAGAACGAGCCCCAGTTGTTGGGCTCGGCGCCGGGCGTGCCGGGCTGCACGCCCTCGCGGGGCGGGCGCCAGACGTACCAGTCGCGCCGGGGCCCGGCGGGGCCGCCGTCGCGGGAGGAGGTGAACCAGGAGTGCTCGTCGCTGGTGTGGTTGACGACCAGGTCCATCACCAGTTTCATGCCCCGCTCGTGCACACCGGCCAGCAGCCGGTCGAAGTCGGCGAGGGTGCCGAACAACGGGTCGATGTCCTGGTAGTCACTGATGTCGTAGCCGTTGTCGTCGTGCGGCGAGGGGTAGACGGGCGAGAGCCAGAGCACGTCGACGCGGAGTTCGGCGAGGTAGTCGAGTCGCTCGATGATGCCCTGGAGGTCTCCGACGCCGTCCGCGTCGGAGTCGGCGAAGCTACGGGGGTAGATCTGGTAGACGACCGCGTCGCTCCACCAGGAGTCGGCGGGTCCGGCCACGTTCTCGGGCACGTCACAACCTCATCGTGGGTCTCGGGAACCGGGTGTCCTCAGGACGAGGGTAGTCAAGGTCCGGCGGTGTCCTCCCGGCCGAGCGCGCGCTCCCGTCAAGGAAGGCTGTCGAGGACCAGCTTCTCGGCGAGGTGGAAGGCGAGGGCGTTCACCGGGGCGAGCGCGGCGCACAGCCAGTAACGGGCGACGCCCGCGCGTGCCAGGTGGACGGTGAGGTACGCGGTCAGCAGCACGCCGGCGGTGAGGAAGACCGACGCCTCGCCCCAGTAGCGCAGGGACAGCCCGAGCCAGAGCCCTTCTCCCAGTATCACCATCGCGACGGCCGCCCCCGCCACGGCCCGTACATCACCGTGCCCGTGCCGCACGGTCCACCCGGCCCAGCCCAGCAGCGGCCCCCCGGCCAGCCCCGCCGCCGCCCACACGAGGGCGGTGCCGAGCCCGCCGGAGCCGAAGGTGCCACCGAGCGCGGAGGCCGCGTAGTAGCCGACGCAGGCGAGCAGCATCATCAGCGGGCCGCACAGGACCGCCAGGGTCCGAGGCCGGATCAGCGCACCCGCCACCGCGGTCCAGACGATCCACGTCGACACCGAGTTGGTGGCCCGCTCCAGGAACGGGACCGTCCCGTGCAGGCCGTACGTCGCCGATCCGAGCAGCAGGCCGAAGGCGGCGGCCGCAGCGAGGACCAGGGCAGGGGTGTCCCGGCGGGACGTGATCACAGCAGTCATGCCGCGGAACTATACTCACTGCGTATACGCGCGGTGTATACGTGACGGGCACTCCTGGGCGGAGCGTCCGCCGGCACTCACTCACCGTGCCCGTGCGCTGTCCATGGCCGGTGACGGCCTGATTCGGGAGACGAACTCGGGGCATCCGCTCTGGTGTCGATCCGAAGGGTCGGCCTTGGTGTCGATCCGAAGGGTCGAGCCGTCGAGATGACGAACCGGGAGGAGTGACACACATGACCGTGACCAGTGGGCCGACCGCCGCGGCGAGACGCGCGGCCCGAGGGGACGCCGTACGCGTGGCCGCCCGGGCGGGTTTCGTGGGGCGGGGTGTTCTCTACCTGCTCATAGGAGTGCTCGCGGTACGCATCGGTCTGACGGGCGCGCGCGAGCAGGCCGACCGGGGCGGAGCGCTGGCGGAGGTCGCTTCGGCGCCGCTCGGAGCCGTCCTCCTGTGGGCCCTGGGCGCGGGTCTGGCCGGTATGTCGCTGTGGCGGCTGTCGGAGGCGCTGTTCGGTGCCGCCGGGCCGAAAGGCGACAGCAAGGGCAAGCGGCTGATGGCCGGTGTCAGGTTCGCTTTCTACGGCATGACGTCGTTTCTCGTGCTGTCCTTCGCCGCGGGCTACCGGGGCAGCGGCGCGGGCGAGACCGACCGGCAGAGCCAGGACATCACCGGCCGGCTGCTCGGGCTTCCGGGCGGGCCCTGGTGGACCGGGGCGGTGTCCGCAGCCGTGCTGGGCGCGGGGCTGTGGATCGGCGGCCGTGCCGCGCTGCGGAAGTACCGCGAGCACCTGGCGTGGTCCCGCCTGTCGCACCGGCAGCGGCGCTTCATGGACGTGACAGGTGTCGCGGGCGGAGTGGGCCGGGGACTGGTCATCGCCGCCGTCGGATTCTTCGGTGTGAAGGCCGCCCTCACGTTCGACCCGGCCGAGGCCAAGGGGATGGACGACACCATCCGCTCGTTCGCGCACACACCGGCCGGTCCCTGGCTGCTGATCGCCGTGGCGGCCGGGCTCGTGCTGTTCGGCGTGTTCTCGTTCGGCCAGGCCGCGTGGCGCAAGGTGTGAGCCGGGCCCTCACGTCCCGTGCTGCCGGGCCGCGTGGAGAAGGGGCCGCGCCGCGCCCTCACACACCTTGGCGCGAAGCCCGTACCCGACCCCGCGCGCACATGGCACGGTTCATGACTCGCGCCGGGGCAGCCTCCAGCCGGGACGCGGGAAGTGGCAGGTGTAGCCCTCGGGGTAGCGCAGCAGGTAGTCCTGGTGCTCCGGCTCCGCCTCCCAGAAGTCACCTTCCGGCTCCACCTCGGTGACCACCTTGCCGGGCCACAGTCCGCTGGCCTCGACGTCGGCGATGGTGTCGAACGCCTCACGCTGCTGCTCGGCGTCGGTGTAGTAGATCGCGGAACGGTAGCTGCGGCCGATGTCGTTGCCCTGGCGGTCCCTGGTGGTGGGGTCGTGGATCTGGAAGAAGAACTCCAGCAGGTCGCGGTAGGTGGTGACCGACGGGTCGTAGAGCACCTCGATCGCCTCCGCGTGGTCACCGTGGTTGCGGTAGGTGGCGTTCGGGGTGTCACCCCCGGTGTAACCGACGCGTGTGGCGACCACGCCCGGCTGCTTGCGGACGAGGTCCTGCATCCCCCAGAAACAGCCGCCTGCCAGCACGGCTTTCGCGGTCCGGTCAGACATGAGCACTCCAACTGTCAGCGGTACGGCGGTCCGTGCCCGCACCTGGTGTTCGGAACATTTCGACGAGCACTCACCAGCGTAGTCGCACACTCAGGGCCCGCGTCCGGCCACGGTCCGCGAGAACAGTCGGCCACACCCACGGGGGATATCGGCCAGGACTCTGAGCGCGACCACGTCGTCATCCGTACTATCGCTGACACATGACTGTGCGGTAGTAACTTGTACAGCTCATTCAGCACCAGGAAGAAGAGCGATGGCGTTAGACATCGCATATGTCTCGGGCTCACCGACCGCTGGCCGTGGCGCCCGGAAAGGTGGGAGCAGCATGTCCGAATCGCTACTTGGAACCACTGATGTGGCTTCGCAGTACGGCGCGCAGGTGGCAGAGGACCTCGAGCGCAACGTCAAGGAGCAGGAGCGGCTCAGTGGTGAGATCGAGTCTCTGCAGGCGCAGTTGACCGCCCTGCGCAGCGCGCACACGATTCTGGTGAACCTCCGGTCGGTGCTCGGTGAGGACTCGCAGAAGGTCTCGCCGTCCGCGCCCGAGTCCGCCGCGAAGGTGCCGACACCTCGCCGCAGGACCGCTTCCGCTCCGGCCGCCACCGAGCGGAAGAAGAAAGCCACGGCGGGCTCGCGCAAGCGGCCTGGCACGGCCAAGGCCACGAAGCCGGCCGCGGTCACGGCGGTGAAGGACACCTCCGCGAGCAGCACAGCGGCGAAGGCGAGCCCGAAGACCAAGGCGAGCACCGCCAAGAAGAGCACCGCCAAGGCAGCGGCGACGGCGTCGGCCGCGCCCAAGCTCGTCGACCTGGTGCGCGACCATCTGACCGCGCAGAGCGAGCCGCGTTCCGCCGCCGAGGTCGCCGCCGCGCTGGAGAAGGCGCAGCCCGAGCGCACCATCAAGGTGACCGTCGTGCGCTCCACGCTCGAAGGGCTCGTGGCCAGGAACCAGGCTCAGCGCAGCAAGCAGGGCTCGTCCGTCTTCTACACCACCCCCGACAGCGCCGACACGGCCGAGTCCGCGCAGCCGGCCGAGCAGGCCCCGCAGGCCGAAGAGGCCACACAGCAGTCCGACTGACGAGTCGTCAGGCCGAAGGGGACGGCCGAGGGCGGCCGACCGCGGGGCCGGCCCAGAGGCACGGCGACCACGTGCTTCTGGGCCACCGGCCCGTCACAGTGTCACAGGCTTGTGCGCAGACGGCTCCCAGTGCGTCCGAGCTGGTGAAATCCCCGCTCGCATAGGGCACGATCACCGGGACGTTCCGACTCCCGGGGGGCACCTCATGGCCTACGCAGCTCGCTCACGCCGTACCACCGCCGTACTCGCCGCCGTCTCGCTCGGCCTCGTGGCCCTGACCGCGTGCGAGGGTGACACCGACGCGGCCGCGCCCAGCGCCTCGGTGAGCTCGCCCGCCGCCGGTGACACGGGCGCGGACAAGGGCTCCGGGACGCCGTCGACGTCCGACCCCGGTGACGGTGGCACGGGAGGCGGTGACACGACCGGTGGGGGCTCGACCGGCGGCGGTGGCACCTCCGCACCGACCGAGCCGGGCTCCGACGACGGTCAGGACGGCGGCGTGGGCATGTGCGAGACGACCGACCTGACCTATGTGGTCACCGTCGCCTCCAAGCCCGTCAACCACGCGCTGCTGACCGCGACCAACAAGAGCGCCGACTCCTGTCTGCTTCCGGCCAACGAGCTGGTGCTCACCATCCCGACGCTCGATGGGGCCGCCGGGCACATGGGCCCCGAGGGCAAGGACTGGATCCTCAAGACCGGTGAGACCGCCTACGCCGGCATCCTGTTCTCGCACGCCGACACCGCGGGCGGCAAGAGCGCCGACAAGGTGGAGATCGCCCTCACGGCCGCCGAGAGCCCGGCGACCGTGTCGATCGGCGGCGGTCCCGTCAACGTCAACGACCCCGAGGTCACCACCTTCTTCGGCACCGCCGAGGACGCGCTCACGTACTGAGTCCCTCGCGCCGACGCCCGTCCCGGCCGCGTTCGCGGAGGTAGTCCTCCAGCTCCGCCGCCCCGGTCAGCATCGCCCGTCCGCGGGCGGACAGCCGGCCGTGCCAGTCGCGCAGTGCGGCCTGCAGCGGGTCCGGTCCGCCGGCCGCCCGCACCTGGGCGAGCAGCGGGGCGATGCGTTCCAGCGGGTGGCCGCCCCGCCTGAGCTGATGGGCCAGGCGGGCGTCGCGTACGTCGGCCTCGTCGTAGACGCGGTATCCGGTGCGCGGATCGCGGCGGGGTCGCAGCAGACCGGCGCGCTCCCAGGTGCGCAGGGTCGCGGGCCGGAGGCCGAGTCCGGCTGCCAGGAGACCGATGAAGGTGCTGCCCGGGCCGGACGCCGGAGGTGACTCAGGCACCGGGCCGGACCCGGACGCGGCCATGGCCGCCTCCAGGTCGCGCAGAGCGTCCTCCACGGCCCGCAGGGTCCGCCGGTCGTCGAGGAGTTGGGCGTGGCTCTCGTCGATGAGACGGAGTGCCTCGTCGACCGCGTCCTCGTTCACGGCCCGCATGACCGACGCCGCCGCCCGGTGGCCGTGGCCGGGCAGCAGGGCGAGGAACGCACGCAGGGCGGCCGCGTGCAGGGCGGTGTAGGTGCGGTAGCCGTGCGAGCGGCGGCGGGGAGGATTCCGGCCTCCTCGTAGTTCCTGACCGCCTGGGTGGACAGACCGTGCGCGCGGGCCAGGTCACGCCCTTGACCGTCGTCCCCGGCCTCGATGACCCAGCTGCCGCGGGACTGGACCTGGTAGACGCCGGGTCCCGGCAGGCGCAGGGGCAGGTCGGTGTCGCCCTTGCCACGCGCCGCCTCGGCCCACTCGACGAGGTCGTCGTCCAATGCCACCAGCCGTACGTCGCCGCGCCCCCGGTGCCGCAGCACAGCCGGGCCGCCCGGGCCGACGTAGCGTACGAGGTCGCCTCCGCGCCCGAGGACGCTGTCAGTGAACTCCGGTATGGAGTCGACGGGTTCGGCCCAGGCCTGCCACCCGGCCCCGACCGTGTCCCGCAACTCCACCTGGAAGCCGACCACTTCACGGCCGCCCGAACGGCTCAGCGGCACCCCCGCCGCCGCGCCCCGCGCCCGAACAAACCCCCGAGCCCCGCCCAGGAACGCCTGCCCTCGGCCATATGACCACCCCCTTCGTGGTGATCGTAGGGCGGAGCCGGCGGGGTGACCCTGTACGGGGTCGCGGACATTTCGGGGGCTGCGGCAGGGGCTGACGGCGTCACCGAGCCGGAGCGGGCCGCACCCGCGGGGACCTGTCGGCCTCCGGTGCGGCCCTACGCGAAGTCGTACACCGCGAAGTCGGCGATCGGGACGTACCCGAGGCGCCGGTAGAGGGCGTTGCTGGTGGGGTTGGCCGCGTTGGTGAACAGCACGACGTCCGTGGCGCCCGCGGCCAGCGCGGCACGGCTGACCTCGACGGTCACGGCACCCGCGTAGCCGCGGCCGCGCAGGCGGGCCGGGGTGTAGACGGGGTCGACCCGGATCTGGCCGCCGACCATGGGGTTCACGCCCGCCATGGAGACGGGCGTGCCGTCCGGGGTCTCCCAGAAGGTGTAACGCTTCTCGGCGAAGCGGGTGCCGGACCAGGTGGTGGCGTCGATGGTGACGTTCTCGCCGACGTCCGCGGCGAACTCGCGGCACCAGCGCATGAGGTGTTCTTGGTCCCGCTCGCCCAGGCGCCGGCCCCGCCCCGCGGGGAACGGCTCCTGCGGGGTGAGGGTGCCGAGGCGGTGGAGGCGCAGCCGGACGCGGACGCCGGCCGTCGTGCCTGTGCGCCGCCGCCAGGCTTCGGCGAAGGCGGCCGCCGTGTCCTGGTCCGCGCTGACGTAGGGCACGGTGTTGCCGAGGGACAGCAGACGGGCGGCCAGGGTGTCGGCCTGCTCGGGGGTGAGCGCGGTGACGCTGAGGCCGCGGCCCGGGAGGCGGTAGAAGGCGGCGGTGACCTCGCCCGCCTGCTCCAGCCGGCCGTACAGGACGGGTCCGGGGCCGTAGGCGGCGGAGCCCTCGGTGCGCAGCTTCTCGACCGTCGTCAGCTGTGTGGTGTGCAGGGCGGGGCGTGAGCGCAGGAACGCTTCGGCTCCGGCGAGGAAGTCGTCGAGGTCTTCGGTCAGGTGGCAGTCGTCCGCGCGCATCGCCTCATCATTTCTCACGGCCTCGGCCGCGGGGAAGGCGGCTTCCCAACCGGTGCCCTGACACAGGGGCGCGGCTCGCGCGGCCTGGCGAACTCCCCCTGCCGGGAGGGTGGTTCAGCGAGCGGGCGTCTCGACCGCTTCCGCGGCCTCGGCTGCCGTGTAGGACGAGGCGAAGGTGAAGGCCCGCGGCGAGGGGCCGTGGGCCTGGAGGTGCGCCAGGCGCCCCAGAGCCTCGCCGACGGTCGGGATGTGACCGGCTGGGACCCACCAGAGCACCAGGTGCGCCTCGACGTGCCGCTCGAACCACTCGCGGCGCCGCCGCATCACCTCCAGGTGCCCGCTGCGGTAGGTGAAGTCCCACAGGGCCTCCTGGCTCTCCCACACCGACATGTTCACGATGACGTCCTCGCCCGCCGGCCGCATGCCCGTGGCGTCGGGCTGCCCGTCCTCCGCGAGCCGCCAGACGAAGCCGGGGGTGCCGTCGGCAGCGGCGTTGACCGGGTCGAGCAGTTCCACGAACGACGCCATGCGCGGGTCGTCGAGCGGGTGACGGAGGGTGGCGACGTTGATCTGGGCGAGGTGCGCGGCGGGCGCGGCAGCGGTCATGCCCCCATCCCAGCACGCCCTGATTTCTATGTCAATGAATGTTGTTTTTAGAAGTCTCGACCACCACACAGCACTCTCCCGGCCGGGCGTCCATGCGGGCACGGACGGCGCCGTCCGTGCCCAGCAGCCCTTCCAGCAGCGCGAGATTCATCCCGCACACCAGGGGCGGGAAGCGTTCGGCGACGGCGTGGAACGGGCAGTTGCGCATGCGGACGACGGGCTCGCCCACCGCGGCCGCCCCTTCGGCACCGACGATCGGATCACCCGCCCCGGCCGCCCCTTCGGCACCTTCCAGACGCGGTTCGTAGCCACGGGCGGCCAGCATCCGCATCGCGTCCTCGAGGCCGCCGCACGGCTCCCCGGAACCGCGCAGGGCCTCGCCCCGGCGGCGTGCGGCCGCGCAGAGCCCGGCGTCCAGGCCGGCCTCCTCGGCGGCCTCGGCGAGCAGTTCGGCGGCCGTACGGTAGTCGCGGGCGGGCAGCGACACCGTCCGCTCGGCGCGGGCCCGCGTGTACACCTTCGCGGGGCGGCCGGCGCCGGGCCCCGAGCGGCCCGTGAGGCGGCGGCTGCCGCTCTCCAGCAGTCCCGCCTCGGTGAGCCGGTCCAGATGGTGCGCGGCGAGCGTGCGCGCCACCCCGGCCGCCTCTGCGGCCTCGTTGCGGCCGACCTCACGGCCCTGGGCCGCCACGTACTCGTACAGACGGCGCCGTACCGGATCCTGGAGCGCCGCGATCGCGTCGATGTCCTTCACCCGGCCATTCTAGGAACAACGCAGGTTGGAGATAGAAGCCCGCCCGTCCGCCTCAGCGCCCGAACACGTCCTCGGTCCCCGGCTCGCTGTCCAGCGCCCGACGGTCGAAGATCAGCATGCCGGCGAAGAACAGCGCTCCCAGGGCGATCAGGCCGCCCACGATGACGACGGGCGTCAACGCCTCCCGCGGCGACACGAGCACGAACAGCGCGAACAGCGTCCAGACCAACGCGGCGACGGCGACGGGCAGTTCGAAGCGGCCGAGGTCGAAGGCGCCCTTCTTGCGGGCCAGCCGGCGGCGTACGGCCAGATAGAGCACGATCGTGGCGCCGTAGATGAGGGCGGGGAGGATCGTCGAGGCGGTGATCAGCTCCAGCAGCGCGTCGCCCGGCAGGGTGACCATCAGGAAGACACCCAGCGCGAGGATCAGGAGCGTGGCCGGAATGGGCGTCTGCGTACGGGAGTCCACCCGGCGCATGAGGCGGTACGCGGGGAAACGCGCGTCGCGCGCCATCGCGTAGACGAGTCGTGAGCACGAGACCATCACCACGATGCCGGCGCCGAAGAACGCGAAGGTGATCAGGACCAGCAGGGCGCTCTCCGCGGTGGAGCCCAGGCGTTCGCGCATGATCGCCGCGACCGGTGAGCCGTCGGCGGTGACGGTCGGAACGTCCTCGATCGCCACGGTGAGCGTGATCAGGAAGAGCATGCCGAGGGCCCCGGCCGCCACGACGGAGCCCACGATCGCGCGGGGAACGCTGCGGTGGGGGTCACGGGCCTCCTCGGCGAGGTTCGCGGCGGAGTCGAAGCCGACGAGCGTGGCGAGCCCCATGATCATCGCCAGCATCAGGCCGCCGCCGATGGCGAAGTAGTCGGAGGTGTTCTCGGCGACGCCACGGGAGCCGAGGTTGGCGGCGGAGCCGTCGTCGGTGACCGCCACGACGATCACCAGCGCGACCGCCACCACCACGACGAGCGCCAGCTCCAGCCCGACGGCGGCCGAGTTGATCCAGCTGACCAGGCGCGTGGACGCGATGGCCAGCAGGGCCTGGACGAGCAGCACCACCAGCGTGATGCCGCGGGCGACGTCCTCGTCGGGCCGCATGTCGAACAGCGGCATGAACGCCTGGCTCGCCAGCGCGTCGTCGATCGCCACCACGGCGATCCCCAGATAGCAGAACGTCAGCCAGCCGAACCACCAGCCGACCCGCGGACTGCTCAGCCGCGACGCCCACTGGTACGACGAGCCGCTGAGCGGGATACGGGCGGCGAACTGGGCCACCACCAGCGCCACCAGGGTCTGCCCCACCGCCGCCAGCGGCCACAGCCAGATGCCGACCGGGCCCGCGGTGCGCAGGACCTCGTCGAAGGTCCCGAAGATCCCGACGGCCACCGAGATGAACGCGAACGAGATCGCGAACACCTGGAACGATCCGAGGGTCCGTTTCAGCTCCTGCCGGTAACCCCCGGCCTCGAGGGAGTCCTCGCCGTCCTGCCCGCCCGCCGAAGCCTGTGCCGTCCCGGTCATCTCGCCTCCGTCCGGCCCCTCCGGACCGGCCCCCGATGGCGCGGCGGAACGACCTGGTCCAGTTTCCCGGTCCCGCCGCGCGACCGCTGGTCAAGCGGCCGGGACACGGGGCCGAGTGCCCGGATGGACGTACCGGCGAGGGCGTTGAGGGGCGGGCGCCTGGTGCTCCCTCGACGTCAGGCGGACTCCTCTCCGGCGGCGCGTTGCAGGCCGGCGAGCTTGTCCGGGTTGACCTGGAAGCGCAGATGCCGGATGTGGCCGTCGACGATGTCGTACGTCAGGGCGCCGATCGGGGTGTCGCCGAGGGTGACGATCAGGCCGAGTTCGCCGTTGAGGGTCGTCGATGCGGTGCGGGCGCCGGCGGAGCTGGGCTTGGCCATCGCGCCGAGCAGCCAGCGGGCCACGTGGTCGGGGCCGTACAGGGGGCGGCGGGCGGCGGTGACCTTGCCTCCGCCGTCGTTCCACAACGTGACGTCCGGGGCGAGGAGTTCCATCAGGGCGTTGAGGTCGCCGCCGTTCGCCGCGGCGAGGAACTTCTCCGTGACCCGCTCGCGCACGGCCGCGTCGGAGTCACCGTGGGGGCGGCGGGACTGCACGTGATTGCGAGCGCGGTGCGCGATCTGACGCACCGTCGGCTCGGGGCGGTCGATGAACCCGGCGATCTCGGCGTGCGAGTACCCGAAGACCTCGCGCAGGACGAAGACCGCGCGTTCGGCCGGGCTCAGCGTTTCCAGCACGACGAGCATGGCGGTCGAGACGGTGTCGGCCATCTCGGCCTCCTGGGCGGCGTGGGGAGCGGTGAGCAGGGGTTCGGGGAGCCAGGGGCCGACGTAGGTCTCGCGGGTCGCCCGTGCGGAGGTGAGCCGGTTCAGGGACAGATTGGTGACGGTGCGCACCAGGTAGGCCTTGGGGTGCCGGACGGTGTCCCGGTCGACGGCGTGCCACTTCAGCCAGGTGTCCTGCAGCACGTCCTCGGCATCGGTGACGGTACCCAGCATCTGGTAGGCGGTGCCGAACAGCAGGCGGCGGTGTTCGATGAAGGGGTCGGACGCGGGGTCGGTCGCGTGATCCGTCACGCGATCGGCCGGCCGGGCGGTGGCACGGGCGCCCGGCCGCGGGGCGCTCTCGGCCGGGCGGGGTTCGTTGTCCATGATCCACATCGTTCTCGGTGGCGGGTGGGGGCGCAAGGGTGTTCGGGTGCTTCCGGGGCCTGGGCGGTGCTCGCGCCGTGGGTGTTGCCGACGGCTCGGCCGGTGCCGCGCCGGGGGCTCGGTCGATGCGGTGCTGCCGCCGGACCCCGGGCTCAGCCGTTGGCGCGCGTGGCCCGGCCGCCCTTCGACAGGGTCACCACGACGTTCACCCTGCGGCTCAGCTTCATGAACGGCACCGGGCTGCCGCTCACGCTCTCCTTGTACATGACCGCCGCGCGCCCCTTCAGGTACCAGCGCTTCGGGGTGTCGTCGGCGTGGGTGAACTGGATGACGGCGTCCCTGCGGCCGAGGCTGACCGGCTGGTGGAAGTAGCCGAACCGGAACGGCTTCACCGTCCTGCCGCGCAGTCGGCGGGTGACGGCGTCGGCCACGTACGTGGCGGTGGGCAGCCCGCTCTGGCAGGTGCCGTGGATCCGGCCCCACGCCTGCCGCACCGCGGCCGCGTCGCCGATGGCGTAGATCTCCGGATGGGAGACCGAACGCAGTGTCGCGTCGGTGACGATCAGGCCGCGCTCGTCGGTGACGATGCCGGCCTCGGCGGCCAGCGGCGACACGCGCACCCCCGCCGTCCAGAGCGTGAGGTCGGACCGCAGGTGCTCACCGCCGCTCAGCCGGACCGCGTCGGGCAGCACCTTCGTCACCTGCTCACCGGTCCTGCGGACGATGCCGAGCCGGTCCAGTGCGCGGGTGAGGTGCGCCCTGGCCCGCTCCCCCATCATCGCGCCGGGTTCGGTGGAGCTGATCAGGGTGACGGTCACACCCGGGTGGCTCTCGGCGATCTCGGTGGCCGCCTCGATGCCGGTGAGCCCGCCGCCGGCCACGGTGACCGTGCCGCCGGCCGCGGCCAGCTCGGTCACACGCCCCGCGAAGCGGTGCGCGGCCCGCGGGTCGTTCAGCGTCCAGGCGTGCTCGGCGACGCCCGGCACCCGGGTGGTGTCGGTGGCGCTGCCGAGCGCGTAGACGAGCGTGTCGTAGCGCAGCACCGCACCGTCGTCGAGAGTCACCTGCCGCTCCTCGGGGTCGATCGACGCGGCCGCGGCGCGGCGGAACTCCACGCCGGTACCGGCGAGCACCTCGGGAATGCGGTGGTCGGCCAGCGTCTGGCCCGCGGCGATCTGGTGCATGCGCAGCCGCTCGGTGAACCGCTCCGACGGGTTGACCAGGGTGATCCGCACCTTCCGCCCACGAGTGCGGTGGGCCAGCCGGGCGGTGGCCAGCATGCCGGTGTACCCGGCGCCGAGGACGACGATCTCGTGGCGTGCGACGGCGTTCATGGTGTGCTCCAACGGTTGGGGTGGATGCGATGTCGCCCATGGGACAGACCGGGGCGCCGATCCGTGACAGCCCTCGATGTGACGCCGGTCACACTCCGGAACCGGCCCTGACGCTCATGGCCCGGCTCCCCCGGCCGGGCCCCGTTAGGCTGCACCCGGCACGTGAGGGACAGGAGGCAGCCGTGGTCGGGACGACGTTGGCCGAGGTGATGACCGAGCTGGCCGGGCTCGAGGATCCGAAGGCCCGGGCGGTGAACGAGCGGCACGGCGACGATCACGGCGTGAACCTCGGCAAGCTCCGCGCGCTCGCCGAGCGGCTCAAGACCCAGCAGGAGCTCGCGCGGCAGCTCTGGGCCACGGGCGACACCGCGGCACGGCTGCTGGCGCTGCTGATCTGCCGACCGAAGGCGTTCGAACGGGACGAGCTGGACGGCATGCTGCGCGAGGCCCGCACCCCGAAGGTGCAGGACTGGCTCGTGAACTACGTGGTCAGGAAGAACCCGCACGCCGAGGAACTGCGCCGGGCCTGGTTCACCGACGCCGATCCGGTGGTCGCGAGCGCCGGCTGGGCACTGACCACCGAACGCGTGGCGAAGAAGCCCGAGGGCCTCGACCTCCCCGGGCTGCTCGACGTCGTCGAGTCGGAGATGAAGGACGCCCCGGATCGCCTGCAGTGGGCGATGAACCACTGCCTGGCCCAGATCGGGATCGAGCACCCCGAGTACCGCGCCCGCGCGCTGGAGATCGGCGAGCGCCTGGAGGTGCTCAAGGACTACCCGACGTCCCCGGGCTGCACGTCGCCGTTCGCGCCGGTGTGGATCAACGAAATGGTGCGGCGGCGGGAATCCGTCTGAACCACGGGAACGGGGCTCAGGGCATGGGAGGCAGGCCGGGAGACACCGACCGGGCGCGGCGGGCGTTCGTCCACGAAGCGGTCGTTCTCATGGCGGCGGACGGTGATGCGCGCGCCCCGGGGGCCGCGATCACCGCCGCGCTGTGCGGGCACTGGCGGCACGAGCCGCCCTGCCCCCTCGCGCCCCATCACACCTCCGCGCGACGCCACGGCGGCGAGGTCCGGCTGCGGGTGCTTTTCGCCGCCGCCCCCGCCGCCGAGGCCGAGGTCCGCCGCCGGATCGAGGCGGCCCTGTCCTGGGGCCACCTCGCCGGCCCGGACGGTGCGACCACGCGCTGGGAGCTTCGCGAAGCACGGCCTGGCTCGGTCGGCGAGGACGAGGCCGATCACGCCCGGCGGCTGCTGTCGACCTGAGCCACCCGGACGACCCGGCCGGGCACGGGTGCGCCTGAGTGACTGTCAGGAAGCACTATTCGTAAGGACGTTGCCCCTTCCGCCCAGAGCGCAGTTGTTCAGCAGCGTCGTCGAGTCCGCCCCCGCGGGCAGGGCGATCGTGCCGGACGCCGGGGGGCGGTGGCCCTTCGTGAGCCAGGTCTCCAGTGCCGTGAATGCCGTGCGGTGGCAGGGTGTGAGGGGGCGGAGGCGGTTCGGGAACATGTCGGTGAGGGCGTCGGTGTGGGTGCCGCCCTCGACACGGTAGTAGCGGTGCAGCGGGGCGCGGCCGGCATCACGGACCATGCGGGCGTAGACGTCGGAGTCCTGGGTGATCGGGAGCAGGACGTCCAGGGTTCCGTGGATGGTGATCAACGGTCTGGCGATGCGTCCGGTCAGGGCGATCTTCCGGACGGCCCGGCGGACCTCGGCGGGGCGGGACGCGTAGTCGTAGTCGGCGTCGCAGGCGGGTGTGCCGCTCGTGCAGTACGGGGTGCCGGCCTCGGTCGCCCCGTCGAAGCCGGGGTCGAGCTCCTCGCGGTAGATGCGCTGGGTCAGGTCCCAGTAGATCTTGTGGTGGTAGGGCCACAGGAACTCCGACCCGGCCGGGTAGCCCGCCGCGTGCAGGGCGTCCTGCGCCCGGCCTGCGTCCTCGCCGCCGGCGGCGTAGGCGGGATAGGCGCGCAGCGCGGGCGGCAGGAAGTCCAGGAGGGTGGGGCCGTCGGCGCGCCAGAGGGTTCCTTCCCAGTCGACTCCCCCGTCGTAGAGCTCAGGATGGTTCTCCAGCTGCCAGCGCACCAGGTATCCGCCGTTGGACATGCCCGTCACCAGGGTGCGCGCGGGCGGGCGGTGGTAGTGCCGGGCGACCGTGGCGCGGGCGGCGCGGGTCAGCTGGGTGAGGCGGTCGTTCCACTCCGCGATCGCGTCGCCCGGTGCCTCGCCGTCACGGTGGAAGGCGAGGCCGGTGTTGCCCTTGTCGGTGGCGGCGTAGGCGTAGCCGCGGGCGAGCACCCAGTCGGCGATGGCCCGGTCGTTGGCGTACTGCTCGCGGTTGCCGGGGGTACCGGCCACCACCAGGCCGCCGTTCCAGCGGTCGGGCAGCCGGATGACGAACTGGGCGTCGTGCTGCCAGCCATGGTTGGTGTTGGTGGCGGAGGTGTCGGGGAAGTAGCCGTCGATCTGGACACCCGGGACTCCGCTCGGGACGGCGAGGTCCTTCGGTGTCAGGCCCGCCCAGTCGGCCGGGTCGGTGTGTCCCGAGGCGACCGTGCCGGCCGTGGTCAACTCGGCCAGACAGGAAGCCTGTTGGTGCTCGGCGCCCGGCACGCGCGGCTGTGTCCGGGATACGCAGTGAGGTGCCGCGCCGGTGGTGTCGGCCGTGCTCCCCGGCGCGGCCGCGGCCGGCACGGGACTGAGCACGAGGGCGGCCAGGGCGAGAGCCGTCGGTATCCCTCTCTGCCGGGAGCGAGAGGGGGAGTTGGGTGTGGGACGACGCATCTGTGTGCCTCCGGAGTGGCGTGCTGGGATGCGCGGGAGGCTATGGCGCGGACGCGGCGCGCCCTATGGGTGCGGGCACCATCGTCCGGCCTCCGTCGGTGGTCGCCGACACCACCGTGCCGCTGTCGCCCACGACTTGACTCACTCCAGTCGCGCCGTGCACCGGGTCCCATACCCCGTCGGTCTCCGGCCCGGCCATGGATGCCCGTCACACAGGCCCCGGCTCAACCCTGGCTGCCCCGCCCATGCCGCCCTCACCGCGACGCCCGGATGATGCACGCCACATCGATCCCGGGAGATCCGGCGTCGTCGAGCCGCAGAGCATCACTCAGTCATCACCCCGCCATCACCCAGTCATCGCATCAGGAGGCAGTCGTCATGGGACAGTCGCACCCTCCGCACCGGTTCGCCAGGAGCCGCGGATTCCTCGAGCGCGTCCGCCGCCGGCTCATCGTCGGGGCCGGAGCACTGGCCCTCACCGGTGGCCTGGTCGCCGTCGGCCCGCCCGCGCACGCCGCCGGACTGACCCAGGTCACCGGCTTCGGCACCAACCCCGGCAACCTGTCCATGTACACCTACGCACCCGACGCGCTGCCGTCCGGCGCCCCGCTCGTAGTCGCCCTGCACGGCTGCACGCAGAGCGCGAGCGACTACTACGCGAACTCCGGCTGGCCGAAGTTCGCCGACCGCTACGGCTTCGCCCTGGTCTTCCCGCAGACGAGCGGTGCCAACAACGCCAACTCCTGCTTCAACTGGTTCGAGCCGGGCGACAGCAGGCGGGGACAGGGCGAGGCGCTGTCGGTCCGGCAGATGATCGACAAGGCCGTCTCGCTGTACGGCGGCGACAGCCGGCGAGTGTTCGTCACGGGCCTGTCGGCGGGCGGCGCCATGACCGCCAACCTGCTCGCGGCCTACCCCGACGTCTTCGCCGGCGGCGCCGTCGACTCCGGCATCCCGGCCTCCTGCGCGACGAGTGTGTCGGCCGCTTACACGTGCATGTACAGCCCACCGGACAGGACCCCCGCCCAGTGGGGCGACCTGGTGCGCGCCGCCGCCCCCGCGGGCACCGGCACCTGGCCCCGTGTCGCCGTCTGGCAGGGCACCGCCGACACCACCGTCCGGCCCGCCAACGCCACCGAGCTGCGCGACCAGTGGACCGATGTGTGGGGCACCGGCCAGACACCCTCCCGCACGGAGAGCCTCGGCGCGGCCACCACCCTGTCCGTCTACGACGACCCCTCCGGCCGGCCCGCCGTCCAGGTCTACTCCGTCTCCGGCATGGCACACGGCCTCGCTGTCGACCCGGGCAGCGGCCCCGAGCAGTGCGGCACCGCGGGCACGTACTACCTCGACACCATCTGCTCCAGCTACCACACCGCCCGCTTCTGGGGGCTGGACGGCGGCGGGCAGAACCCCGGTTCCCTGCCCGCGCCCACGGGGCTGAAGGTCACCACGACGACCGGCACGACCGCCGCCCTCACCTGGACCGCCGTGCCCGGCGCGGCCTCGTACCACGTCTTCCGCGGCGGCACGAAGGTGGGCAGCACCGCCTCGGCCGCGTACACCGACACGGGTCTCGCCACCGGGACGACGTACACCTACACCGTGGCGGCCGTGGACGCGGCGGGCACGGCGGGCACACTCTCCTCCGCGGTGACAGCGACCACCACCGGCCACACCCCCACCTGTCACACGGCGAGCAACTACGACCACACGGTCGCCGGACGCGCCTACCAGAGCGGCGGCTACACCTACGCCCAGGGCTCCGGCCAGGCGATGGGTCTGTGGAACACGTTCACCACCCACACCCTCCAGCAGACCGCGCCCGGCCACTACGTCGTGGCGGACGACGGCTGTCCGGCGTGAGAGACAGCAGGTGACTCACCGTCAGCCCGGTCGCGGCATTAATTCGGTGGGGCGTCGGCCCACTTGTGTCCTACGGTTTGCAACAGCTCAGGTGCGCAGGCGACGGATACTTCGAATTGGGATCGAGTGGCCGCAGGTTCGAGTCCTGCCACCGGTTTCGGCCGGTGTAGCTCAGTTGGTAGAGCACTATGTGCCGTCGCCGATCTGATCTCTGAGCCCATAACTTCACAGCACCTCCCGGTGCGCGGGCCGCGGCTCCTTCCTGTAAAGAACACGCCGCTGCCCATTCTGAACTCGGGAGGCACGACGCAGGAGTGCCCGGTGCGCAGGCAGCGGATACTTCTCCTTCCAAGAGAGTGACGCGGGTTCGAATCCCGCCGCCATCCATGGGGTGGTGTCGTCCAGCGGCCCAGGACACTTGTGTGACCGCCGCCGATCCGATCTCGGGCACCCTCGCGTCGTCGTCTCCCTCCTTTTTTGGGGGGTTTCCTTTTCATGTCCCGTTTCAACCGCCGCGCGTCCCGCACGGCCGCCCAGTCCCCGGTCACCACGACCGGTGAGCGCACCGCCACCTTCGAGGGCGGAGCCGCCTTCGTGCGCGACGCGCGCAGTGACCTGTTCCTGCTCGCGGTCGTCAACATGGTCGGCCAGGACACCTTCTACGAGAAGGCGGGCGCCCGGGACGACCGTTTCCGCGGCCTCGTACGGCAGCTCGCCGTGGAGGACCCCCGGTGGACGGCCGGTCTGCTCGGCTGGCTGCGCGGCTCGGCGAACATGCGCAGCGCGGCGCTGGTCGGCGCGGCCGAGTTCGTGAAGGCACGCGTCGACGCGGGACTCGACGGTCACTCGCGCCAGGTCGTGGCGTCGGTGCTCCAGCGGCCCGACGAGCCGGGCGAGTTGCTCGGGTACTGGGCGCAGTCGTACGGACGCCGGCTGCCCAAGCCGGTCAAGCGCGGCCTCGCCGACGCCGTGCGGCGCATGTACAACGGCAAGGCGCTGCTGAAGTACGACACCGCCTCGAAGGGCTACCGCTTCGGCGACGTCCTCAACCTCGTGCACGCCGCGCCGGACCCCGACAAGCCGTGGCAGGGCGAGCTGTTCCGGTACGCGCTCGACCGCCGTCACCACCCCGAGACCGCGGTCGCGCCCGCGTCCGACCGGACGCTGACCGCGCATCGGGAGCTGATGGCGCTGCCCGTCGCCGAACGGCGCGCGGTCGTCACCGGGCCGGACGGCGTGGAGCGGCTGAAGGCCGCCGGTATGACGTGGGAGGCGCTGGCCGGATGGCTCCAGGGCCCGATGGACGCCGCCGCGTGGGAGGCCGTCATCCCGTCGATGGGCCTGATGGCCCTGACCCGGAACCTGCGGAACTTCGACGAGGCGGGTGTATCCGACGCCGTGGCCGCCCAGGTCGCGGCGCGGCTGGCCGACCCGGAGGAAGTACGCAGGTCGCGGCAGTTCCCGTACCGGTTCCTGTCCGCCTACCGGGCCGCGCCGTCGCTGCGCTGGGGTCACGCCCTGGAGCGGGCGCTGGCCGCGTCCACGGCGAACATCCCGGCCCTGCCCGGCCGCACCCTCGTCCTGGTCGACACCTCGGCGTCCATGACCGGCCGGGTGTCGGCGCGCAGCGAGATCCGGCATGTGGACGTCGGCGCCCTGTTCGCGGTGGCCCTGGCCGCGCGCGGCTGCGAGGTCGACCTGGTGGGCTTCGCGAACAGCGCCTTCCGGCACCCGCTCGTGCGGGGCGGCTCGGTGCTGCGGCAGGCGGACGAGTTCTGCGCGCGGGTCGGCGAGGTCGGTCACGGCACGGAGACGGTGGCCGCGCTGAAGGAGACGTACGCCGGGCACGACCGGGTGGTGATCGTCTCCGACATGCAGGCCTTCGCCTACCCGGGCCACTCGGTGCGGGGCCTGTCGGTGTCGGAGGCGGTCCCGGCCGGGGTCCCGCTGTTCGGTCTCAACACCTCCGGCTACGGACCGGCCTCGATCGACACCGGCAAGCCGAACCGCTACGAGGTCGGCGGCTTCTCCGACCAGCTGTTCACCCTGGTCGACCTGCTGTCGCGGGGACGTGACACGGGCTGGCCCTGGGAGGGCTGACGCCTGCCCGGCCCCTTCCCGCCGCCATCCGCGGCGGCCGGGAAGCGGCCGGACGGGTCACCGGCGCGGCGCGCTCCGCGCCTTCCGGGCGCCGGGCACCCGGGCGGTTAGCGTGCGGTCATGGCACTCGGCCTGCTCCTCGCACTCTGCGCCTCCGTCCTGATGGGAACGGCGACCGTCTTCCAGGCCCTCGGCGCCCGGGCCGTCGCCGCCCGCGGACCGGGAGCGGCGGTACGGGCCACCTGGCAGTGGCCGTTCCTCGTGGGGATCGTCCTCGACACCCTGGGTTTCGGGGCCGAGTTGCTCTCGCTGGACTCGATCCCGCTGTTCCTGGTGGAGGCGGCGGTCGCCGGGTCACTGGCCGTGACCGCGGGGGGCTCGGCCGTCATGCTGCACGTCCGGCTGCGGCGCGCGGAGTGGGTGGCGGTGGCGGCGGTGTGCTGCGGGCTCGCGCTGATGGCGGTCGCGGCCGGCCGTGAGCGGGGCGGGGACGGTGACAGCACCCTGCGGCTCGCCGTGCTGGCGGGCTCCGTCGCGCTCGCGGTCGTGGGCCGGCTGATCAGCGCCCGTTTCGGCGGTGAACGCCATCGGGCCGCCGTGCTGGGCGGTCTCGCGGGCCTCAGCTTCGGGCTGGTCGCCGTCGCCGCGCGGCTGCTGCCCGGCCTGGACGTGCCGGAAGTCCTCACCGACCCGGCCGCCTACGCGGTGGTCTGCTCCGGCATCACCGGCTATCTGCTGCTGATCGAAGCCCTCCAGGCGGGCGCGGTCACCGCCGCCACGGCGGCCATGGTCATCGGCGAGACGGTCGGGCCTGCGGTCTTCGGCGTCGTCTGGCTCGGCGACACCACCCGGCACGGCCTCGCCCCGGTCGCGGTGACCGGTTTCGCGCTGTCCCTCACGGGCGCCCTGGCACTGGCCCGCTTCGGGGACGCGGAACAGCCCGCCTCGTAGCCGTCGGCAGCTCGTCCCTTGGCCGCGTGCACGAACCGTAGAACCGTCCGTGCGCGGTCCCGCACTTTCGGGCGTTCCGCCAGTACGCCGGTGCGCGCGTCCGCGGGAAGACTTCCTGTCAGACGCCGCGGCGGTCCCAGGGCGCGGGGACGGGGCCGCGGCACGACGGGGAGGACGGCACGATGGCTGTGCAGCTGTACGACGAGATCGGCGAGGCGTTCGAGGGGTTCAAGACCCTGCCGCTGGCGCGGTACGTGGAGGTGCCCGGGTTCCTGGCGCTGGCCGGGGACGTGCGCGGCAGGTCGGTGCTCGACCTGGCCTCCGGTACCGGCTTCTACAGCAGGGAGTTCAGGAGGCGGGGCGCGGCGGAGGTGTTCGGCGTCGACATCTCCGGTGAGATGGTCGCCGTGGCACGGCAGTTGGAGGAGCGGGAGCCGCTCGGGGTGCGGTACGAGGTCGGGGACGTCGCCGAACTCGACGTTCCCGAGGCACACTTCGACATCGCCACGGCCGTGCAGTTGCTCAACTACGCCGACGACGTGGCCACCATGGAGCGGATGTGCCGGGCCGTGCACCGGAGTCTGCGGCCCGGCGGGCAGTTCTTCCTGCTCAACCAGACGCCCGAGTACCGCTTCGAAGGGCCGCCGCTGGACAAGTACGGCTTCCGCAGCGAGCTGACCGGGGAGGAGTCGGGGACCGGTCCCCGGGTGCAGATCAGCGCGCTGCTGGAACCGGAGAGCATCTCGTTCGTCACCAACTGCCCGCGTCGCGAGGTCTATGAGCACTGTCTGCGGGCGGCCGGGTTCGGCGAGGTGACCTGGGTGCCGCTGGAGGTGTCCGACGCCGGGGTACGCGAGTTCGGTGCGGGCTTCTGGGAGGACTACTACGTCGATCCCCCGCTGGTGACGCTGCGCTGCCGGGCCTGACCACCGACGTCGCGATGAGCCCCCCGAGCGGCGGAGACTCCGCTCGGGGACCTGGCCCGGCGGTGTCCCGCCGTCAGCCGAAGTCGGGGATGAGGTGGTCCGGGGCGAGGGTCGCGGCGATGCGCTGGGCGATGGTGTGCGCGGAATGGCCGTCCGCGGCGTTCGGGTTCTGTGTGGTCGAGACGGCGATGGCGAGGCGCTCGGACGCGAGGTAGTTCATCGAGGCGGAGTAGCCGAAGAACAGCGGGTGCTGCGAGACCCAGTCGCCCAGGACGATCACACCCATGCCGTAGTGGGTGGCTTTGGTCTGCGCGAGGCAGACCGTCGCCGGGCACGTGGCGGTGGGGCGGCCGAGGCCCACCGTCCCCGGGTTCAGCAACTCCCGGCGGGAGGCCGGGGAGAGCAGTTCACCGGAGCCGATGGCGGAAGCCGAGCGGGCCAGGTCGCAGATGTCGGTGGTCTGCACCGCGCCGGGCGCGGTGGTCCAGGAGGGGTTCCAGAAGGTGGACTCCTCGTACGTCCCGCGCTCGGCGGTGAAGGCGTGCAGGACAGGCGTCGGAATGTCGGGCGTGAAGCTGTTGCGGGTCTCCCGCAGGCCGAGCGGGCCCGTGATCTGGCGCCTGAGCAGGACGTCCAGCCGGGTGCCGGTGATCTTCTCCAGGGCGGCGCCCAGAAGGAGGAAGTTGGCGTGCGAGTAGCTCCAGTTGGTGCCCGGGGCGTACCACGGCTCCTGGCCGGTCGAGATGGCGACGAGTTCCTCGGGCGTCCACTGGCGGAACGGGTTGTCGACCACGGCCTGCTGGAACCCGGGGTCCCGGACGTAGTCGCGCAGACCGGTGGTGGAGGCGGCCAGCATGCGCAGGGTGATGCGGTCGCCGTCCGGGGCGTCGGGCAGCCAGCGCGAGACGGGGTCGTCGAGGCCGGCCCTGCCCTGGTCGACCAGGCGCAGAAGTGCCGTGCCCATGTAGCTGATCGCGATGTTGCCGTTGCGGAAGTGCATCGCGGGCTCGGCCGGCACTCCCGTCATCGATTCGCCGAGCGCGGTGGTGAGGACGTCACGGCCGTCGAGCGTGACCCGCAGGATGACGGACTTGAGGTCCATCTCCGCCTTGGCCTGCTCGGCGACGCGCAGGATGTCGCCCGCCGGGCCGCGCTCGGGTACGTGCCGGGAGGCCACGCAGGGGCGGTGGTGGCCGCCGGGTCCTGCCGTGCCGCCGGTGGCGGTGGCCGGGACGCCGAGGGCGATGAGCGCGGTGAGTGCGGTGACCGCGGCGATGCGCGGCCGTGACGTGGAACGGGCTGGTCTCATGGCCGGAGTATTGGCCGGGAGCGGCGGCCCGGCGGCCCGCGGACGGCCGACCCGCGCGAACATCACCCGTCCTGCCCGCGCGGCCGCCGCACGCCCTTCCCGGGCGCCGCACCCCGGCCTCGCACACCGTGCGCCCCACCGGCCCCCGTCGCACGCTGGCTCCATGGCTACCGAACATCCCGTCGCCGTGTACCCGCCCTCCGGGGACGGAGGCCGGCGCGTCCGCATCAACGGCCGCTTCGTCGGTATCGCGTACGGCGTGCTGGACGTCGCCGCCTTCGTCCAGGAGGCCGGGCTCCAGGACTGGGACGAGATGGACGTCGTACGGTCCGAGCTCATCGAATGGCGGGGCGGCGGGCCGGACGCCTGGAAGGTCTGACGCACGGGTTCGCCCCCGAGGCGGTACGGCTCAGCCCTGCGCCTGTCCCCGCTCCTGCTCCTCCTCCGGCTTGTGGCCCCAGACGGTGAGCATTCCGGCGGAGAGGGCGGCGCATTCCTCGGAGCCCAGGTAGAGGATGCCCGCGTCGATCGCCGCGTCGTCGACGAGGCCGGTGGCGAGCATCGCCGCTCGGCTCCGCTCCCAGGTGTCCGCCCAGAAACGGCTGAGCGGGCTGCCCGGCACCAGCGGCGGCACATGGATCTCGGCGGCGACGGGCCGCAGCCCGGCCCCGCGCAGCAGGTCCGGGTAGGCGGGCACCCAGGAGACGTCGGTGCCGATGGTGTCCTTCAGGCCCTGCCACATCGCCCGCATCACCTCGGTGTACGGCGTGGTCGGCGTACGGTCGCTCGTCAGGTCGACCGCGTCGCTGAGCACCAGGACGCCACCGGGCTCGACCAGCTCCGCCAGCGCGCTGATCAGGCGTTCGCGCTCGGGCAGGTGCATCAGGAGGAAACGCGCGTGGACGAGCCGGAACCGCCCGGAGACGACGGTGCCGGGCGCGGTGATGTCCCCTTCCAGCACGTCGAGCCCGGGTGCGGGCCGCTCGGCGAGGAACCGTACGTCGCGGTCCACGGCGAGCACGCTCTCCACCCCGGCCTCCTCCAACAGCCGGCGGGAGACCGTGCCCGTGCCGGCTCCCACGTCCAGGCAGCGCCATCCCGGGCCGACTCCCAGCTCCCGGAGCCTCGCCATGGTGATGTCGTCGTAGGCGAGGGCTCCGTAGTCGATGCGCTCGCCCTCGCCCTCCTGCTCGGGGCGGAAGACGGCCTCGCCGTAGCGTCCGCCGTCCGGAGCCTCGCCCTGCGGTGCGGTGGTCATGGCGTCACCGCCACCGGCGTGGCGTCGAGGGTGTCGCCGGGCCCGGGGCACGGGAGCGGCGGGGCGTCGAACGGTTTCATGACCGGACCTCTTCACGCGCTGGAGTGATGCGGGGCCGCCCGTTCCCCGGGCCGCCGGTCCACCGATCCTCCATGGGCCGCCCGCCACCCGGCCGAGGCGCGCCGCGCCTGATCCGATCGGCCCAAGCCGACCCGCGCCACCGCCTCCGGCCCGCACCGGGCGACCGGGGCACCGGGCGCGGTGCCGCCCGCTCACTCGTTCGGCCCCGCCGAAAAGGGGGAGGCGTACGGCCGTCGGCTTTCGCAGAATGACCGGCATGACCTCCCTGCACATGAACCCGTTGTTCAGCCGCCTCGCCGACGCGGAGCGGATCCTCGTCGCGGGCGCGGGCGGTGGATTCGACATCTACTCCGGCCTGCCGCTGGCCCTGTCGCTGCTGCACCAGGGCAAGGAGGTCCATCTCGCGAACCTCTCCTTCAGCGCGCTGGAAGGGCTTCCTCTCGACGACTGGGCGGCCGAGGACCTGGCCGTCGTCACGCCCGGATCGGCCCCGCACCAGAGCTACTTCCCGGAGCGGACCCTCGCGCAGTGGCTGCGGCTGCACGGGTACGAGCCCAGGGTCTACGCCTTCGCCCGGACCGGCGTGCGGCCGCTGCGCGCCGCCTACCGGGCGCTCGTCGCACTGCACGACATCGACGCCGTGGTGCTGGTCGACGGTGGCACGGACATCCTGATGCGCGGTGACGAGGCGGGACTCGGCACTCCGGAGGAGGACATGGCGAGCGTGGCGGCGCTGGCCGCGCTGGACGACGTGCCGGAGCGGTTGGTGGTGTCGGTCGGCTTCGGGGTGGACGCCTACCACGGTGTGAACCATGTGCAGGTCCTGGAGAACATCGCCGCGCTGGAGCGGGACGGCGCGTACCTCGGCGCCTTCTCCCTGCCGCGGGCCACACGGGAGGGCGCGCTCTATCTCGACGCCGTGGCCCACGCCCAGCAGCACACCCCCGAGTATCCGAGCATCGTCAGCGGTTCCGTCGCGGCCGCGGTGCGCGGCTCGTTCGGCGACGCGCAGTTCACCGAACGCACCCGGGGCACCGAGCTGTTCGTGAACCCGCTGATGTCCCTCTACTTCGCCTTCGACCTCCCGGGCCTGGCGGCGCGCTGCCTGTACCTCGACCTCATCGAGGACACCCACCTGATACGCCAGGTCCACTCGCGCATCGCCGAGTTCCGCGACACCGTGGTGACCCGGCCGCCGCGGCAGTTCCCGCACTGACGACTACTGGGCCTGGGCGCCGTGTCGGGCGAGGGCCTGTCGGCGTCGTTCGAAGTCGGGGATCTCGCCGGTGATGTACTCGGCGGTGACGGGCCGGTTGTACTGGGCGGTGACGCCGAGCAGCGCGCAGGACCGGGCCACGCTCTCGGGCGAGGGGTCGGCGGCCCGGGCGCGCTCGGCGGCCCAGACGTCGTAGACCCGCCAACGCAGATAGTGGCGGCGCAGGTTGGACGTGCCGACGGGCCTGCCGCCCCGGCCCGTCAGGCCCTTGGTGGCGAGCAGCGCGGAGAGTTCCTCGCCGCTGGGCTCGGCGCCGTTCTCGTCCCGGTACGCGGCCCAGGCCAGGTAGTAGCGGTCGGCGGCGGTCAGTTCCGTGCCCTCGTCCGACGGGGACCCGGCGGCGGGGGCGTCCGCCTCGGCCGCCGGTGCGGACGGTTCGGTGGTCCCGCTCGCCCCGCCGTCCCCGTCAGGGGTCTCGTCGCCCTGTTCGCGGTCCAGGATGCCCGCGAAGTAGTCGGCGATGTCGTCGCCGGTGATGGGCCGGCCGTCGGCGCCCGTGATGCCGTCGCGCTGGTACACGTACGTGGCGAGTTTCTCGGCGTCGGGGGAGGTGCCCGTGTCCCGCGTGTAGGACCGCCAGGCCTCGTGGAAGTAGTCGAACCACTCGTCGGTGGGCTCCTGTTCCGCGGGCGCGGACAGAGGTTCCTCGGCCGGTGCGTACCGTTCCTTGAGGGCTCTGAGCAGCGGCTGCACCTGCTCGTCGGCGAGGGGTGCGCCGGCCGCGGTGGAGATGCCGTAGGTGTCGCGGAGCCAGAAGGCCCATTGCGCGGCGGTCGGTTCGATCTTGAACTGGTCCAGGAAGGCGGTGTAGGCGTCGGCGAACCGTTCCACACCCTCGTCCGTGGTCGCGAGGGCGGGGCGCGGGCGCGCGGTGGCCGGTGCAGCCGCGCGCGCGGGCTGCTGCTCCGGGCCGCCCGCGGCTACGGGCGCGGGCCCTGCGGTGAGGGGCGCGGCGCCGCCGGTGAGGGGCGCGGGCCGCGCCGCCGTGCTCTCGGAGGCGGTCTCGTGCCGCTCGGGCGCCATGATCTGCTCGGCCGTGTGCCGGACACCGCGGTCGTCGAGCCCGGCGGCGGCGAGGCCGGCGGGGGCGGTCTCGGCGAGGGGGACGCCGTAGCGGGCCAGGCGCAGCGGCATCAGGGACTCGACGGGGGCCTTGCGGCGCCAGGCGCGGCCGTAGCGGGAGCGCAGGCGGGCCTGGTAGACGAGGCGTTCCTGTTCGAGCTTGATGACCTGGTCGTAGGAGCGCAGCTCCCACAGTTTCATGCGGCGCCAGAGCAGGAAGGTGGGCAGCGGGCTGAGCAGCCAGCGGGTGAGGCGCACGCCCTCCATGTGCTTGTCGGCGGTGATGTCGGCGATGCGGCCGATGGCGTGCCGGGCGGCCTCGACGGAGATGACGAACAGGACCGGGATCACCGCGTGCATGGCGGTGCCGAGCGGGTCGGGCCAGGCGGCGGCGCCGTTGAAGGCGATCGTCGCGGCGGTCAGCACCCAGGCCGTCTGCCGCAGCAGCGGGAACGGGATGCGGATCCAGGTCAGCAGCAGGTCGAGGGCGAGCAGGACGCAGATGCCGGCGTCGATACCGATCGGGAAGACGTAGGAGAAGCTCCCGAAGCCCTTCTTCACGGCCAGCTCGCGCACGGCCGCGTACGACCCCGCGAAGCCGATACCGGCGATGATCACGGCACCGAAGACCACCACACCGATGAGAACGCGGTGCATCCGTGTCAGCTGTATGGGCGCGGCCACCCGTCATCCCCTCCTGCGGTTCGGAGGGTTCACCCTGTCATGCGGGGGTGCCGGACGCATCGGCCGGGGGGTGTTCGGGTCCGTGCGACGCGCGTACGGCCGGGCTGTCACTCGTTCGCGTGAAAGACCTTACGCCACGCCGAGCGGCCGCATGACCTGGGTGTCCTCGGGGATGACCAGGTCAGCGATGGCGGAGCAGGTGTCACAAGGGAGCCCGTTCGTGAGCGATGTCGTCTTCGTCGCAGATTTCACCTCCGATCGCCAGTGGGTTGCGGGGCGTTCATGGGCCTATCCGGACGGAGGCCCCACCAACCCGGGCGACAACAAGCTCGATTACCTCACCTCTGATCCCAGCTACAGCCGTACCGGCACCTTCCGTGCCACCCGTCGGCCGGACGGGCTGTGGGACGCCGGTCTGCTCACCACCGAGGAGAGCCCCGAGGGGTTCATGGTGCGCACCGGCGACCGGCTGGAGACCCGGGTGCGGCTGCCGGTCGGGATGGGGGCCTGGCCGGCGATCTGGACCTGGCGGGACGGGGGCAACGAGGTGGATGTCTTCGAGTACCACCCGGACAACCCGGATCTGCTGGAGCTCACCAACCACGTCCGCCGCAGCGGGAGTTACGTCCGCAACAGCGCGGTCCGGCCCGGTGCCGTGATCAGTCTGAGCGTGACGTTCGGGCGGCGCAGTGTGGTGTGGCTGCTGAACGGCAGGCAGGTCTTCGCCGACCAGCGCGGTGTCGGCTCGGGCTGGCACGCCTATCTCATCGTCAACCTGTCGGTCTGCGCGGGCCGTTACCACCCGAAGCCCGATCCCGACGCGCGCGAGCTGTCGTACGGGGTGGAGAGGCTGACCGTGCGCCGCCCAGTGGTGCCGGGGCTGTGAGTCGGCGGTCGCCGGACCCAGAGCCGTGCCGTGCGACGTCGGATGCCACACCTGTGACGGCGGCCTCGGATGCCGGACGGGTGCGGGCGGGCTCGGATGCCGGACCGGAGGCCGCGTCGGTGAGCCGGGCGTCCACCGGCTCACCGAACAGCGGGGTGGAGGAGATTCGGAACAGCGGATCGTCGAGAGCCTCACGGACGTCTGCCGGGATACGGTGGTCGCCGAACGCGGCTGCGAGGATCGCGACTTGGGGGTGGGGGCTCCCGAGTCCTGCGGGCGGTGCGGCTACTGGAGCGGGGCCGGGCGGTCGTAGACGTTGTCCGGGGTCACGATCTCGGTGATCGCCCGGGCGACCAATGAGGACGGCTCCTGGCCCTGGTAGGTGATGTCGGTGTTGAGCATGAGCACGAGGGTCGCCTTGCGCGAGGGCAGGTAGACGGTCACCGTCTCGTAGCCGGGGATGGAGCCGTTGTGGCCGATCCAGCCGCCGCTTTCGAAGATGCCGAGGCCGTAGCTGGTGCCGGGGTGGCCCGTCGGGAGCATCCTGAGCCGTTCGGCCTGGGTCTGCGGGCTCAGCAGGGTGCCGGTGGCGACGATCCTCGCCCAGCGGCGCAGGTCGTGCAGGTCCGAGATCATGGCCCCGGCCGCCCAGGCCCAACTCGGGTTCCAGTCCGTGGCGTCGGTGACCTCACCGGTCAGGGTCTGGTTGGTGTAGCCGCGCGGGTGGGGGTCGGGGATGGCGGCGTCGACGGGGAAGACGGTGTGGCGCAGCCGCGCCGGGCGCAGGACCCGCTGCTCGATGAAGTCCACCAGGCTCCGGCCGCTGACCTTCTCGACGACGAGGCCGAGCAGGACGAGGTTGGTGTTGGAGTACTGGAACTGTGTGCCCGGGTCGAAGGTGTTGTCGTGCTTGAACCCGTACGCGAGCACCTCGTGCGGGGTGAACACGCGCTGCGGGTCGCTCAGCAGGTCGTGCTGGAAGTCGGGGTCGTCGGTGTAGGGGAAGAGGCCACTGCGCATCTCGGCGAGCTGGCGCAGGGTGATGTTCTCGCCGTTCGGCACATGGTCGACATAGTCGGAGATCGGGTCGTCGAGTCCGATCCGGCCCTGGTCCACGAGCTTGAGCAGGGCGGTCACCGTGAAGGTCTTGGTCTCGCTGCCGATGCGCACGAACACGTCGGTGGTCATGGGCGCGCGGGTGACGGTGTCGGCGACGCCGGTCGCGCGGACGTAGCTTCCCTTGCCCGGCATCCACAGTCCGGCGACGATGCCGGGGATGCCGGCCTGCCTGCGGACGTCCTCGATGGCCTTGTCCAGCCGCGCGGTCAGCTCGGGGCCCAGACCGCCCGGCGGGCAGTCGTCTCCGTGGTGCCGGTCGACGCCGGGGGCGGGGTGGACGGCGGCGGCGGGGGTCACCGCGAGCGGGGTGAGCATGGACGCCACGAGCAGGGCCGCGGCGAGCAGACGGCGGGAGGGGGTACGTCGCATGTCTGGCGCCTCTTCGGGGTCAGGGGGCTTCAGACGGCAACATCACCATCCGTGGCGCCGATGGCGGCCCTGGCCAGGGTGGACGTCCGGACGAGTCCACTCGTTCGGAGCCACCCCGGGAGCGCGGAGTCGGGCGGGCTCGACGGGGCAGGTCACCGGGACTCTCGGGGCGGCCGGCCTCGGGCGTCGTGAGGATCACCGGCCGGGCCACGCGGCCGACCGTGTCCGGTCCCTTCCCCGGGAGCGACTCGGGGAGGGGGACCAGGCCGTCGCGCGGTCTCGGTGACTTTCCCGGGCGACGGGCCCCGGGCGGGCCCGATACCGTACCGGCCAGTAGGGCGTGGGCGGGTGTCCCGCGCGATGGGAGGGGACCGGGCATGGAACGGCAGTGGAGGCTGGAGGAGAGCGCGACGGTCGACGCGCCGCCGGCGGTCGTCTACGGGCTGGTGTCGGACCTGCGCAACATGGGCCGCTTGAGCCCGGAGTGCCGTTCCGTGTGGGTGCCGCGGCCTCCGGCGCGGGCGGGTTCGCGGTTCGTCGGGTTCAACAGGCGTGGCCCGTTCGTCTGGTTCACCGTGGGCCGGGTCGCCACCGCGCGGCAGGACACCGAATTCGCCTTCGACGTCGGTGTCTTCGGGCTGCCGATCGCACGGTGGGGGTACCGGTTCGAGGCCGAGGGCACGGGGACGAAGGTCACCGAGTTCTGGCAGGACCTGCGGACCGAGGGGTGGCGGGGCAGGGCCGCCGAGCTGCTCGGCACGGTGTTCGCCGGGACGAACCCCGAGCGCCGCGTCGCCCTCAACCGGGCGGGGATGCGTACGACGCTCTCGCGGATCGGGGAGGCGGTGGTAGCGGGACTGAGGTGAGAGGCGGGTCGACCGGGAGGCTGAGAGGGGAGAGGCCGTCGAGCGGGACTCGGTTGTGGCGGGGGCCGGGACGCGAGGGGCCGGTCGAGCGGGACACGTTGATGGCGGGAGGCTGAGCGGCGAGGGGCCGGTCGAGCCGGACCCGGTGGTGGCGCCGGGGCGAGGCGGGGCTGAGGCTTCCCGGGGCCGGGCTCACTCCCCCTGTGTCCAGCGCGCCTCACCCGTGCCGAGCGTGATCACCGCCCTCGGTCGCATCGGCCCCTCGGCGCGCCGGGACAGCACGACCAGCTCCCCCACCACGGCCGACAGCGTGCCGAGCCGGGCGGCACACTCGGCGGCCAGGGGTTTCGGGTGCTGCGTCCGGCCCAGGGACAGATGCGGCGTGAAGCGCCCCTCTCGACGGCCGCACAGCGGGAACCGGGCCTCCAGTTCCCGGTGCAGGCGCTGCCACGGGGCGGGGTCGGCCGCGGCGGGGTCGAGCCACACCGTCGCGTAGTGCCGGTGCCGGAAGTACCGCACCCCGACCAGCCGCGCCGTGAACGGCCCGCACTCGGCGGCGCCCGCCGACAGCAGCGGTACGGCCTGGCCGAACGCCTCCTCCGGTACGAAGCCGAACAGCAGGTTCACATGCGGGGGCCACCGCCGGATCTGCGGGTCGTGCACCCACCGGATGTCCTGGATCGCCGGCCACAGCTCCGGGGGCGGCAGCCATGCCACCGCCGTCCTGGGCGTCGGCGCGACCTCGGCGGCGCGGACGGGCTCGGCCCCGCCGTAGGGCGGTGTCCCACTCACCCGGCCATCGTCCCAGGACCAGGGCCCACACACACCGCCCGGCCCGGCCTCACCCCGTCCTCGGCCCACCGGCCCCCCGCGCACCGACCCTCTCGAGGGCCGCGGCCAGCAGGCCGGCCAGCTCGTCGACGACGGGCGGCCGGGCGCCCGGCCTGCCGACGGCCAGGATCTCGCGGTGCAGGGGGTCGGCCTCCGGCGGCAGGGCCACCCGCTCGACGCCTGTCTCATGGCCCTCGGCGAGCAGAGTCGCCGGGATGAAGCCCACCGCGAGGCCCGCCCGGATCATGGCGAGCATGCTGTGCAGGTCGTCGGTCTCCAGGGTCACCTGGGGCGCGATCCCGAGCCGGCCGGCCCAGCGCTGCAGCAGCCGCCGGTCGGGGTTGCGTGCATGGCCCGAGACCCACTCCCGTTCCAGGCAGTCGGCCAGTACGGGCGGGCGTCGGCGCCCCGGTTCGGCGCCCGTGACCAGGACGAGCGGTTCGCGCCCGAGGAGGGTGACGGTCAACGAGTCGGACGGGGCCGGCGGGTCCTCGGGCAGATAGCGGTAGGCGACGAGCAGGTCCAGGTCCCCCGATGTCACCCTCGGCACACCCTCGTCCGTCTCCACGACGACGAGCCGGAGCCGGGGGCCGCCGCGCCGCGCCCTGAGCGTGGCGAGCACGCCCGGGAGGAGGTACGTCATGGCGCTGGGGTAGATCCCGACGCGCAGTTCGGCGATCTCCCGGTTCGCGATGCCCGCCGCGGCGTCCTGGAACCGGGCGGTCGCGTCGAAGAGGGTCTCGGCCGCCCGCGCGAGCGAGCGTCCGGCCCCGGTGAGGACCAGGCGGCTGCCGGGGCGGCGGACGATCAGCTCGACGCCGAGGTCGCGCTCCAGCGCGGCGACGTGCTGGGACACCGCCGAGGGCACATAGCCGAGTTCCGCGGCGGCCTCGGCCATCGAGCCCCGCCGGACCACGGCGAGGAAGGTGGCCAGGAGCTTCAGATCGGGCTGGGACTTCATGACGGGCCTCATGGACGGCTCTACGGATGGCTTCGTGGACTGCTTCCCGGGGGACTTCAGGGCGCGAGCAGCCCCGGACACCATCATGGACTCTGAACTCTCTCTTCAAAATCCATCGCTTTACGTGTCGTACGGCGGAGGCCAGAGTAGACCGTACGCCGACAGAAAGCCGGGACCATGGCACTCGACCTCGCGGCCCTGCGGGCCCACTTCCCCTCGCTCGCCGGAGGACTCGCCTTCTTCGACGGACCCGGTGGCACGCAGACCCCGCGCCCGGTCGCCGACGCCATCGCCGCGACGCTGACCGGGCCGCTGTCCAACCGGGGCGGTGTGAGCCCGTCCGAGCTCAACGCCGAGCACGCCGTCGCCGGATTCCGCGCCGCCTTCGCCGATCTGCTCGGCGTACCGGCCGGCGGCATCGTGCACGGCCGCAGCGCCACCCAGCTCACCTACGACTTCTCCCGCCATCTGGCCAAGGGCTGGAGCGCGGGCGACGAGATCGTGCTCAGCCGGCTCGACCACGACGCCAACGTCCGCCCGTGGGTGCAGGCGGCCGAGCGCGCGGGCGTGACGGTCCGCTGGATCGAGATCGACGCCACGACCATGGAGCTGGACCTCGACTCCTACGAGCGGGCCCTGTCCGCGCGCACCCGGCTGGTCGCGGTCACCGCGGCGTCCAATGTGCTGGGCACCGTGCCTCCCGTGCGCCGGATCGCCGACCGGGCGCACGCCGTCGGCGCGTATGTGTACGTGGACGGGGTGCACTACGCCGCGCACCGTCCGGTGGACGTGTCCGCCCTCGGCGCCGACCTGTTCGTCTGCTCGCCGTACAAGTTCCTGGGGCCGCACTGCGGGGTGCTCGCGGCGGACCCCGAGTTCCTCGGGACGCTGCGCCCCGACAAGCTGGTGCCGTCGTCGGACGCGGTGCCGGAGCGCTTCGAGTTCGGCACGCTGCCGTACGAGACGCTGGCGGGCGCGACCGCCGCCGTCGACTTCCTCGCCGAGATGGACCCGGGTACCGGAACCACGCGCAGGGAGCGACTGGGCCGGTCCTTCGACTCGCTGCACGAACACGAACTGGCGTTGCGGACGCGGCTGGAGGAGGGGCTGCGGGCGCTGGGCGACGCCGTCACCCTGTACTCGAAGGCGCCCGAGCGCACACCCACGCTGCTGATGAACCTGGAAGGCCGTGACGCGCGGGAGGCGCAGTCGCATCTGGCGGCGCGCGGTGTGGTGGCACCGGCCGGATCGTTCTACGCGTACGAGCCGTTCACCGCGCTGAAGCTGCCGGACCCGGCCCTGCGGGTGGGTCTGGCGCCCTACACCACGGACGACGACGTCGACCGGCTGCTCGACGGACTGGCCACGTTCCTCTGAGTCGGGCGAGCGGCCTGGTCCTACGAACCGGCCCGGGGACTGTCGCCTCACGGACCGGCACGGGGCTGTCGTACGGTTCGAGCGGGCGCCGCCGGTTCCGCTGCGCCGGGCGGCTTCCCGAGGGCCTTTCCGACCGCCGGACAATGGCCGGTCGAGGGACGCAAGTTGGCCGTCACCTGAACGGGGCGTACTCCGGGAGCTGTGGGCAGGGCCGTGACCCAACAGGTACAGTCCAGCGCATGAGCGCCCGACTTGCCGACATCGCGGCCGCGGCGGGAGTCAGCAAGGCCACGGTGAGCCGGGTCATCAACGGCACCCGCGGCGTCGCCTCGGAGACCCGCGCCTCCGTCCTCGCGGCGCTCGACGACCTGGGCTACGAGCGGCCCGCACGGCTGCGGCCGCGCGCGAAGAACCTGGTCGGCATCATCACGCCCGAACTGGACAACCCTATCTTCCCCGCCATGGCCCAGGTGATCGGCCAGGCCCTCACCCGGCTCGGCTGCACGCCCGTGCTGGCGGCGCAGAGTCCCGGCGGTTCGACGGAGGACGAGCTCACCGAGATGCTGGTGGACCGCGGGGTGTCCGGGATGATCTTCCTGTCCGGGCTGCACGCCGACACCACCGCCGACCCCGCCCGCTACGGCCGACTGCACGAGCAGGACGTGCCGTTCGTGCTCGTCAACGGCTTCTCCCCGGCGATCAGCGCGCCGTTCGTCTCGTGCGACGACCACTCCGCCATGGAGCTGGCCGTCACCCATCTCGCGGCGCTCGGTCACACCCGGATCGGGCTGGCGCTGGGTCCGGCCAGATTCGTGCCGGTGCAGCGGAAGATGGAGGGCTTCGTGCGCGCGGCGCAGCGGCGGCTCGGCCAGTCGGCCGACGAGTCGGCGCGGTTGGTGCGGCACACGCTGTTCACCCTGGAGGGCGGGCAGGCCGCCGCGGCGGAGCTGATCGACGAGGGGTGTACGGCGGTGGTGTGCGCCAGCGACATGATGGCCCTCGGGGCCGTGCGCTGCGCGCGGCAGCGGGGTCTGGCGGTTCCCGAGGACGTGTCGGTCACCGGGTTCGACGACTCCCCGCTCATCGCGTTCACCGATCCGCCGCTGACGACGATCCGGCAGCCGGTGCGGACGATCGGGCAGGTCGCCGTCGAGGCGCTGATGGAGGAGCTGACCGGGACACCTGCCCCGCACACCGAGTTCGTCATCATGCCCGAGCTGGTGGTGCGGGGGTCGACGGCGGCGGCTCCCCGTAGGTGAGGGTGGTCGACGGTTCGGCTCCCTGTAGGTGAGCCCTTCCTGTCAGCCTCTCCTGCCGCAGGTTCGCCCCGCGCGGGTCAGAGTCCGGCGGCCATCGGGCACCACCAGTCGGACCGCCGCTTGTACCAGTCGGCCGTCGCGGCCAGGGCGGTCTCGAGGGGGCTGCGCGGCCGGTAGCCGAGTCCGGGTGAACTCGGCGCCGGACGTGATGGAGCGGTCCACATACAGATCGCTTGCGAACCGTCTTGCGAGGGTGTTTGACTCACCTGTCGCACCGCCAGCGTCCCTGCCCTGCAAGACGTTTCAGTCGGCGACGGGCATCCGTGCGTACTCATGGGGGCTGTAGTGACAGATATCCGGCAAGCCCGACAGCTGGAGAGGGAGGCCCGGCATCTGGCGCCAGGGGCGTCCGAGGAGGCCGCGTACGGGCGCCGGGTGTTCGCCGAGGGCAACCTGGAGAAGCTGGACGGCACCGACTGGCAGCACGACATCAGCCGGGACGTCATCCCGGCGGTGCTCGCGGCCTGGGAGCACTTCCGCGGCTACGAGGTGGCCGGGCACTGAGAGGACATCGGCACCGTCGAGCGCTACCACCGCGCGCATCCGCGACTTGCGGCCGAGGGCCCGCGGGCGGGTCTGCCGGTCGAGCGGACGCCGTGGACCGTGCGCCCCGGGATGGCACGTGCCTGGGTGCCCGATGTCCCGGGCGTCACCTCGTCGTTGGTCCCGGCGGACCTCGTCAACGACGGCCTGGTGGAACACGGCGTACTCGTCCCGGGCGTACGCGTCGGGGCGGGCGCCCGGGTCCGGCGCAGCGTGCTGCTGCCCGGAGCGGCGGTCCCCCCGGGCAGTGACATCGACTCCGCGGTGGTCCCGGAGGACGGCACGGTCCAGCAGGTCCCGCACACCTCACCCGCAACGGAAGGAACACCCACATGAGCTCGACCCCCTACGACGTCCTGGTGGTCGGCGGCGCCGGAGTGGACACCGTCGTCCGCGTCGACGAACTGCGCGTCCCGCCGGGCGACTCGCTGCACGTGCCGCCGGTGTACGACTACGTGGCTCACACCGGCAACGGGGTGGCGCTCGGCTTCCACCACCTGGGCCTCGCGACCAAGTTCATCGACTACCTCGGTGACGACGCGCAGGGCCACGCCGTGCTCGCCGCGTACGCCGAGCGGGGCCTGGACTTCAGTCACCTGGTCTCCCCGCACGGCACCCCGCGCGGCATCAACCTGGTCGACGCGCAGGGCCGGCGGTTCTCCTTCTACGACTCCCGGCACCCGGCCGACCTGCGGCTGCCCCGGGAGTTCTATCTGCCGCACCTGGAGCGGGCACGCCACGTCCATCTGTCGATCACCGGTGTGAACCGGGACATGTACGAGGACATCCACCGGCTGGGTAGCACCAGCTCCACCGATCTGCACGACTGGGACGGGACCAACCCGCACCACCTCGCCTACGCCCTGAACTCCGACTACGTCTTCCTCAGCGCGGCCGCGGTCCACGACCGGCTGGAGGAGGTCCTGCACCGCGTCGTCGACGAGGGCCGGGCACGGTTCGTGGTGGCTACCGACGGCGCGGCGGGCTGTCATCTGCTGGTGCGCGGCGAGGAGGAGGCGCGGCACTTCCCGGCGGTGCGCCCGGAGCGCCCGGTGGTGGACAGCAACGGCGCGGGGGACGCGTTCGTCACCGCCTTCCTGCACGCGCTGATGGAGGGGCAGGCGCTCCAGGACTGTGTGGTGGCCGGGTCCGTCTCCGGTGCCTTCGCCTGCGCGAGTGCCGGTACGCACACCGAGTTCATCGGTCTGCCCGGACTGCGGGCGGCCGTGGCCCGCGCCGTGCCGGCCGGGTGAGGGGGATACCGGGGATGCACATGCACATCATCGCCTTCTCGTTCGAGTGCGGCGGGTTCGACAACCGGCTGATGCGCGGCGGGCCGTCCCCGCTGGTGTGGAACCTGTGCCGCTGGTACGCGGCGCGGGGCCACCGGGTGTCGCTGGTGACGCCCGCGCACGGCCGACCAGACGCGCTGCGGGAGCGCTTCGAGCTGGAGGAGCTGGACTGCCGCGCCACGGACACGGCCGCTGCCGCCGCTGCTGCATCTGGGCGGCCCGTACAGGGTGAGCCGGGCCGCGTGGGCGTCGGTGATCGCCGAGGCACCGGGCGCCCCGCCGGGGCTGGTCGTCCCCACGGCCCGGGCGGGCACGCGCTACGCGTCCCGTCCGGAGAACACCTGTCTCACCAGCGGCCTGCTGCACCGGCTGCCGGCGACCGAGGGCACGACCGTGCGAGGGGTCCTGGAGGGTGCGCGCCTTCTGGCACGGACCTTCGGCGAGGTCGGCTGAACGCTGAACACCACCTCGGGCCCCCTGCCGCCGTCGCCCAACTCGCAAGCCACGGAAACCTCTTGCAGAAACCTCCTGGGACCATCCGGCCGCACCGCCGGACCAAATGAGGTACGCACAACGGAGGTTGCACCGGTCGCGCACCCCTGAGCAGGGACGACAACCGGCCCGGCGGTCCGGGCGCGTGAGGGTCCGGTGGCTGGCCTCGCCCTCCGGACCGCCGGGCCGGAAGCGTGGGTGAACGTAACACCGTTGCAATGATTGCGAAAGGGCCTTCACTTCCTCCAATTGCCTTGTGAATGGCTGACCTTGGACTTCCCGTGAATGGCTGACCTTCGACTTCCTGTGAACCTGCACAGGTACTGCTTGAAGGGTTGACCGACGAGGACGCAGATCGTACGTTCTCGTCCGCAAGAAGTTCCGACGTGTTTCAGCAAGAACCATCAACAGGCCTTCTGGCATGGCGCGTTGCTTCATGAGGCCTCTCATCCGCATCCCCACTTCGTGGATCAGGAGGAACCATGGCCAGGAGAACCGTGGCCGCCGCACTCGCGCTTGTCGCGGGAGCCGCTGCTGCCGTCACGGTGCCGGGAAGTGCCGCGCAGGCGGCGCCCCCCGGCGACAAGGACGTCACGGCCGTGATGTTCGAGTGGAAGTTCAGCTCGATCGCCAAGGCGTGCACGGACGAACTCGGGCCCGACGGGTACGGCTACGTCCAGGTGTCTCCCCCGCAGGAGCGCATCCAGGGCACCCCGTGGTGGACCGCCTACCAGCCCGTCAGCTACAAGATCGACACCCGGCTGGGCGACCGTACGGCCTTCAAGTCGATGGTGGACACCTGCCACGCGGCCGGCGTCAAGGTCGTCGTCGACTCGGTCATCAACCACATGGCGAACACCTCGGGCACCGGATCCGGCGGCTCGGGCTTCTCCAAGTACAACTACCCCGGTCTGTACTCCTCGTCCGACCTGGACGACTGCACCACCCCGATCAACAACTACCAAAACGCCTGGAACGTGCAGCACTGCGAGCTGGGCGGGCTCCCCGACCTGGACACCGGCGAGGACCACGTCCGCGGGAAGATCGCCGGCTATCTCAACGACCTGCTCTCGCTCGGCGTCGACGGTTTCCGCATCGACGCGGCCAAGCACATCGCCCCGGCCGACCTCACCGACATCAAGAGCCGGCTCACCGACCCGGGTGTCTACTGGAAGCAGGAGACCATCGGAGCCACCGGCGAGGCCGTCCAGCCGGGCCAGTACACCGGCACCGGGGACGTCCAGGAGTTCAGCTACGGACGCGACCTCAAGCGGGTCTTCGGCAGCGAGAAACTCGCCTACCTCAAGAACTTCGGTGAGGGCTGGGGCCACCTACCCAGCGCCACCTCCGCCGTGTTCGTCGCCAACCACGACACCGAACGCACCGGCGCCACGCTCACCTACAAGGACGGGGCGAACTACACCCTCGCCCATGTCTTCATGCTCGCCTGGCCCTACGGCTCCCCGGACGTCCACTCCGGCTACGAGTTCAGCGGCCACGACGACGGCCCGCCCAACAGCGGCCAGGTGAACGCCTGTTACACCGAGGGCTGGAAGTGCCAGCACGCCTGGCGCGAGATCGCCGCCATGGTCGGCTTCCGCAACACCGCCGGCGACACCGCCGTCACCGACTGGTGGGACAACGGCGGCAACGCCATCGCGTTCGGCCGCGGCAGCAAGGCCTTCGTCGCGATCAACCACGAGTCGTCCTCGCTCACCCGCACCTACCAGACGTCCCTGGCCGCAGGCACCTACTGCGACGTCCAGAGCGACGAGCCCGTCACCGTGAACGGCTCCGGCCAGTTCACCGCGACCCTCGGCGCCAACTCCGCCCTCGCCCTGCACACCGGGGCGACCGAGTGCGGGGACGGCGGTGGCGGCGGCGACCCCGTCGACCCCGCCGGCGCCTCCTTCAACGTCGACGCCACCACCACCTGGGGCCAGAACATCTACGTCACCGGCAACCAGGCCGCACTCGGCGGCTGGAACCCGGCCAACGCACTGAAGCTGGACCCGGCGAGCTACCCCGTCTGGAAGCTCGACGTCGAACTGCCCGCCGGAACGTCCTTCGAGTACAAGTACATCCGCAAGGACGCGTCCGGAAACGTCACCTGGGAGAGCGGCGGCAACCGTACCGCCACCGTCCCGTCCAGCGGCAGGATCACGGTGAACGACACCTGGCGCAGCTGAGCCGGTCCCACCGCGGTCTCGCCCCTCCGGCCGGCCCCGCCCGCCCGTCCACGCGGCGGGCGGGGTCACCCCGCACCACCCACGCCGCCCGCGCTCCGCGGGCGGCGCCCCTGCGTGAGGCCGTTCAGGAGGAAGACTCCGTGACCTTGTCCACGGTCCGGCGCACGGCCGTCAGAGGCCTGGCCCTCGCCCTGGCCGTCCCGGCGGTGACCGTCCTGCCGCCCGTAGCGCCACCGGCCTCCGCCGCGGCGCCCGAACCGCACCAGCCGGTGGCCACGCAGCGCGTCGCGAACGGGGCTCTGCTCGCGGCCACCGGGGTGGGGGTGCGGGACTGTCCCCGTCACCGCGTGACGCGGTGGGAACGGCCGGCTAGGGCAGTGCCGTCAGGTACATGCCGGTCGTTCCCACCCCCGGGGTGTTGCGGCAGGTGTGGTGGCTGCCCGGGGCCGCCGTGTAGACGAGGGCGAGGCAGCGGCCCTGGCCGAGCTGGCCGTAGTAGTTGGGGTGCATGGACTCCTGGACGGGGCCCTGGGTCTCGCTGCTGTCGATCCAGCGGGCCCACTCGCTGGTGGTGGCCGACGTCGGCTGCGTGGAGCTGACCAGCTTGCTCGCCGTGGCGCACACCTCGCGCCCCTGGAGCATGTCGCGCAGGTCGAGGAACTCGACGCCCTTGGCCGTGGCGACCTGGCGCAGCCGGTTGGCGATCTGCGGGACGAGGGAGTCGCGGGCCCAGTTGGAGTCCTTGTTCCAGAAGGGGCAGCCGCCGGTGTTGACGCGGGACCAGCCGCTCTCGGAGTAGCGGTTCTCGCCGCCTCGTGGGATGGGCGACGGGTAGGACTGGAGGATGATCCGGTACGAGCCGGCGCCGTAGCCCGCCGCGCTCATCACCGCGCGGACCTCGTCGATGCTCCTGGCGACGTCGTTCATCACCGTGTTGATCTTCGCGTCCACGACGGGCTGCTGGTCGTCGTAGCAGTACGAGTACCAGACGATGTAGTCCTTGGCGCACTTCTCGATGATGGCCGCGAAGCCGAGGTCGTTGCCGCCGACGGACAGGGCGACGGCCTTGACGTCGTAGGTGGCGGCGACGGAGGCGAGGCGGTCGGCCTGGGGGGTCTCGCCCTTGAAGGACTGGCCGCCCGAGGCGGAGCGGAAGACGTTGGCCGTGGTGGCGCCGGAGCAGGCGAGGTTGACGAGGGCCTGGACGCCGGTGCCGGTGGCGCTGCTGACCTCGGCGGAGTCGGAGCGGTGGCAGCCGTTGGCAGCCGTGGCCCCGTAGACGAGCGCGGGGTCGTAGGCGCTGCCGGTCCAGGCGCGGTCGGTGCCGTCGCGGCCGCCGCTGTTGGTGAGGCTGTTGCCGCGCCAGCGGCCGGCCTCGCCGGAGATGTAGCTGTCGCCGAGGGAGACGATCGCGGTGGGCCCGTTCGACGGGCTCGCCGCGGCGGGCTCGGCCGCGACCAGGCCGGCGCCCAGTACGGCCACGCTGGTGAGGGCGGTGAGCAGACGTCTGCGGATGCGCGCACCGGCGCGACGGGTGGGGGCGGTTCCGGACACGGCGAACTCCATCGTTCGGCCAGGTCGAGGGCGCTTCTCAGACAACGGGAAAGCGCCCCCGAGCGTGTTGGCACGCGGGTGAGGGTGGGGGGCCGCCGGCCGGTGGCAGGCAGGAATGTGGCATGCCGAGACTTGTTACCGCTAGGTAGCCGACACTGATTTCCGGTCATGTGACCGTTCTGTTTTCCGCGTCACGGTGGAGTGGAATTCGGCCACGGGCCTGTCGGAGGGGGTGCGTGCGGCGCGGAAGGGGCGCTACCGGTCAGAGCAGTCCTGTGTCGTGGGCGTGGATCGCGGCCTGGGTGCGGTCGCGCAGCCCGAGACGCGTGAGGATGCGGGAGAGGTGGTTCTTGACGGTGCCCTCGCTCAGGTACAGCCGGGCGGCGATCTCGCGGTTGGTGTGGCCGCGGGCGACCAGACGCAGGATCTCCAGCTCGCGCGGGGTGAGGGGCGGTGTCCCCGAGGCCGGTGCCGGCTCCGCCGGGAGGTGCGGGGTGCCGGGCGCTCCGTGATCGTTCCGCGGACCGCTCGACTTGTGCCGGGCCGCCGTGTCGGGCTCCGGCGCCGCGGGGCGGGGCAGTTGGGCCGCCAGGCGGGCCGCCACCTGGGCGTCGAGCTGGGCGACTCCGGCGTGGGCGAGGCGGACCGCCTCCGCGAGCCGCGCCGCCGGCAGGTCCTTCAACAGGTAGCCGCTCGCCCCGGCGCGCAGGGCCTCGATCACCAGATCCTCGTCGTCGAACGTCGTCAGCATCACCGCCCGGCACTCCGGGGCGCGCGTCCGCAGGACGGCGACGGCCTCCACACCGTCCATGCGCGGCATGCGCACATCCATCAGGACCACGTCCGGGCGCAGCGCGAGGACCTTCTCCACGGCCTCGTGGCCGTCCGCCGCGGTACCGACGACGGTGATGCCGTCGCGCAGTCCGAGCAGGGCGGCGATGCCCTCGCGCACGAGCTGCTGGTCGTCCACGACCAGGACGCGGACGGTCATGGACGCCGTCCGAGGGTGTCGGTGGCGGTCATCGCCCACCTCCGCGCGGGACGGTGACGGCGGCGGTCATCGCCCGCCTCCCCGTGGGACGGTGACGATGAGGGTCGTGCCCGCGCCCGGGCGGCTGGCGATGTCCACGCGGCCGTCGACCAGCCGTACCCGCTCCCGCATGCCCAGCAGCCCCAGGCCCTGCGTCTGTGCGTCACCGTCGCAGTCGCCCGGGGTGAAACCGTGCCCGTCGTCGGCCACCACCAGGCGGGCCGCGCGCTCCCCGAGCGTGAGCTCGACCGACACGGTCGTGGCCGCGGCGTGCCGACGGGCGTTGGTGAGGCCTTCCTGCGCGGCGCGGTAGAGAGCCGTGAGCGCGGCGGGGGCGTAGCCGCTCTCGTCGCCCTCGATGTGCGTGGTGACCCGCGGCCGTCCACCGGCGTCCCGGCCGAGGTCCCCGAGCGCGTCGGCCAGGCAGGGGACGGCTGGTTCGGCGCGCAGTGCGCGCACGGACTGCCGTACGTCGGCGAGGGCGAGCCGGACGGCCCGGCCGGCCTCGGTCATGGCCCGGTCGGCGGCCCCCGGGTCCAGGTCCCGCAGCTCCGAGGCGAGTTCGAGCTGCACACCGGCGGCGGTGAGATGGTGGCCGAGGCTGTCGTGGATGTCCCGGGCCAGGCGTCCGCGCTCGGCCGCCGCCGACAGCTCGGCGACCCGCGCGGCGGAGGCGGCCAGCCGTGCCCGCGCCCGCTGCTCGCCGGCCGCGACGGCCGCCATGGCCAGCGCGAGTGCCAGGCCGACGGCGAGCATGAGGACGTCCGAGACATGCTCCTGGTCCCGGTGCCAGCCGGGTTCCGTCGCCGCCAGCGCGACGAGCAGGCCGGCCACGCACACTGCGGACAGCGCCAGCGCGACAGCCCGCCCGAAGGCGAAGTACGCGGCGAACGGAACGAGGACGAACAGGGCCCGCGACAGTTGCGAGCCGTCGACGGCGTTCACCACGGCGAACAGCACCAGCCGGGTGGAGAGCAGCACCATCGCCGCCGCGCGCGGGGTACGGCCCGGGAAGCGGCGGTACTCGGCCGCGTCCAGGAGGGCGAGCAGGGCCAAGGCGCTCACGAAGCCCGCCGTGCGCGGCACGTCGTGCGGCGCGAGTCCGGCGGCGCGCGCGTACAGGCCGGCCACCAGGACGGCGGCGTACACCGACGGCGCGAACCAGGGCACGGGCCGGGTCACGCCCCCGGTCTGCCGCTCCTCCGCTGTCATCCCCGTCCCCTCCCTGTCCCCGGCACCCTGTCCCCGGCCCCCGAGCTCTGGCTCCGGCCTCTTGGGCCCGGCCCCCGTCTCCGGTTCCCGGCCGACGGCGGTCTCCAGGCTAAGGCGGGCGGGGCCGGTGATCGAGGTGGCTGCGGCCGATGAGGCCGATGGTCATGTGCCGTTCGGCACCCGTCGGCGCCGCGTGCCCCGGTGACGTACGGCGGCCGGACTGTCCGTCCGGCATCTGGGGTCCGGCCGGTGCGGGTTCCTAGGGTCGGTCACCGTTCCCGTCTCGGGTGGGCCGGTCCCCGTCCCGTTCGAGCGTTCTTCGTGGAGGTGTCCTTCGTGTCCCTGTCCCTTCCCTCTCGTTCCCGTGCCCGTTCTCGTTCCGCGGGTGCGTCGCTCACCGTCGTGTGCGGGCTGCTGTCGGGGCTGTTCATCGCCGTGCCCGCGCTGGTGGAGGTGTTCACCGGCGAGACCGCGGCGACCAGTTACCTCCTGGGCCTGGCACCCGCGCTGTCCCTGCCGTTGCTCGGTGCGCTGCACCGGCGCCAGAGCCCGGTGAGCGGCCGTTCCGGCGAAGTCGCCTATGTCGTCAACCTGGTCGGGGCCGGCCTGTTCGGCGGGGCCGCGTTCACCTTGAACATGGCGCTGTTCTACCTCGACGAGGCGGTCGTCGAGGATCTGCTGAGCGGCCCCACACGGTCGGCGCTGCTGGGGTCGGCCGTGGTGTTCGCGGTGGGGTGCGTGCTGTTCGGTGCCTCGGCGGTCCGGGCCGGGGTGTGGCCCAGGGCGGCGGCCTGGGCGTACACGGTGACACTGCCGCTCCTCGCCCTGGTCGCGCCGAAGGCGGACACGGTGCTGAGCAGCGCCCTGCACATCGCCGGCGGGGTGACGCTGAGCTGGCTCGCCGTCGATCTGCACGCCGCGCCCGCCGCCGAGCCGGACGGGGCCGAAGGGGTGGCACCGGCGGCCGTACGCTGAAATTCGCTCGACAACTCCCCCGCAGGCGACGAGCGTTGGCGCAATGCAGCAGGAACAGATCTGGGACGACGAAGCTGCCCGGCGCTACGACACACCCGGCACCGGGATGTTCGCACCCGAGGTTCTCGACCCGGCGGTGGACCGCCTCGCCGAGCTCGCGGGGGACGGGCCCGCGCTCGAGTTCGCGATCGGCACGGGCCGGGTGGCCGTCCCCCTGGCCCGGCGCGGCGTGCCGGTCACGGGCATCGAGATGTCCGCCCCGATGGTCGAGCGACTGCGCACCAAGGCCGACGCGGACACCCTCCCCGTGGTCATGGGCGACATGGCCACCGCTCTCGCGCCGGGGCGGTTCACCCTCGTCTATCTCGTCTACAACACGATCTCCAACCTGCTCACCCAGCAGGAGCAGGTCGATTGCTTCCGCAACGCCGCCCGCCATCTCACCCCGGGCGGTCGTTTCGTCGTCGAACTCTGGGTGCCCGAGCTGCGTGTGCTCCCGCCCGGCCGTGCGGCCACCGTCTGGCACCACGAACCCGGCTACATCGGCCTCGACACCTACGACGTCCTCGACCAGCAGGTCGTGTCGCATCACTTCCACTTCGACGACAGCAGCAAGGCCCGCCTGTTCCGCAGCCCCCATCGCTACATCTGGCCCGCCGAGCTCGACCTCATGGCCCGGCTCGCCGGACTGGAGCCGGAGACCAGGCACGCCGACTGGACCGGGGGCGAGTTCACCGCCGAGTCCCGCTCCCATGTCTCGGTGTACCGGCTCCCCGCGTAGGCGGGGCTACGGCCGCTGCTCCACCGGCACGCTCAGGGGTGCCCGGAACGACAGCAGACCGAGCATCGGAGGCTCCTGCGACCCGGCTGCCGGGCGGACGCGCGGAAGGGCGCGGGCGGCGGCCCGCAGGGCGACCGCCGCCTCCGTGCGCGCCAGGGACGCCCCGGGGCAGCGGTGACGGCCGACGCCGAAGGCCAGATGGTGGCGGATGTTGGCGCGACGGGGGCACATCCGCTCCGGGTCCGCGAAGAGATCCGGGTCGGATCCGGTGCCCATGAGCATGAGCAACAGCTGTGCGCCGGAGGGGACTTCCACCCCGCCCAGCCGGGTGGCGCGCGCGGTCACCCGGCGCCAGCTGGTCACCGGCGGCTCGCGCCGCAGCACTTCGTCCACCCATGCCTCGGCCAGTCCTTCCTCCGCCGCCGCACGCGACCAGATGCCGGGCTCGGCCAGCGCCCGGCTGAGCACGGTGGAGATGAGCTGCCCGGTGGTGGACTGCCCCGCGATGAAGACGAAGAAGCACGCGCCGACGGCCGTCTCGACGTCCAGGAGACTGCCGTCGGGCAGCCGGTGACGGGCCAGCGCACCGATGAAGGAGTCCTCCGAGGCGGCGCCACCGCGCACAGTCTCGGTCAGCCAGCGCTGGAACTCCACGACCAGTTCGGCCAGTTCGAGCTGCCGCTCCAGCGTCGGCCGGCCCCAGTACAACTCCAGCGAGGCGTCGCTCCAGCGGATCAGTGTGGCCGGATCGATCCCCTTGATACCGAGCAGTTCCATCAGCACCCGGCACGGGAGGACCTGTGCGAACCCGGTGAACAGGTCGCTGCCGCCGGTGCTTTCGAGCTCCGGCCGCACCGCGTCGTCGAGCAGTTCCCCGGCGATGCGCTCGATCACCGGTACGGCGGCCGCGACGCGCTGCGCGTTGAAGAACCGCGTCACCACCCGGCGCAGTCCCGCGTGCGAGGCCGTGCCGTTGTTCGCGAGCGCCGCGGGGAGGGTGAAGCGCGCTCGGGCGAACACCCTCAGCACGGCGACGGGCAGCGGGGTGGCGGCGCTCTGGGCGTTGTCCGGGAGGAACCGGTCGTTGTCGAGCAGGACCTCGCGCACGTCCTGGGGGCGGCTGACCAGCCACAGCCCGGTGGCGGGGTCGTGATGCACAGGAGACTCGGTCCTCAGCCGGTCCAGCCAGGGGTAGGGGTCGCGGACGAACGGGGCGCCGAACAGGTCGAGCAGCCCCAGGGGGTCACCGTCGTCCGGGTACGAAGGACGGGCCGCCGGGCCCGGCCCGGCTCCTTCGGTAACGGTCGCGGGCGCGTCCACAGCCGGGAGAGTCACGGCCGGAAGTTAACACGCCGACCATACGATTCCCGAACAATTGTGCGCGGCATCACCTGGCGATTCGCCCGCCGGACGCCCCGCCGACCGCAGGTCCACCGCCGACCCGGGTAGCAGGTTCGCGATCGGGGGCCGTACGACCGATCGGGGGAATCATGAAGTGGGCGATGAGCGACGACTACGCCGCGCTCCTCACGACGCTGATCGTCACCGTCCTCGCGGTCGGCACGATCCAGACGTACACACTGATGCGACGGCTGGGGGACGCGCAGACGCAGGACGTGCGCAGGACCGTCGAGGCACGGCTGAGGGTGCTGGAGGCCATGCGCCGGGGCGGGTCACCGCAGCCGCGGGACCTGCGTGCGGCGCATGTTTCGACGGTGAGCTTCCTGGCTCTCTCCCAGCGGAACCTGCCCGCCTACGCGGCCGGTGCGGTGTGGAGTCTGGTGGTCGTCGTCCTCGGCGTCCAGCAGATCAGGATCCTGATGTGGTCGGGGTCCGCCGAGCGGGCGCCAGTCCGCACCTGGCCCGGGACTCCTTCTGTCCGGTCGCCCTCTCCGTCGGTCTCCTGCTCGCCGAGGGACTGGTCAGGGCGTTCGCGCGGACGTTCCTGGACCAGCGGGAGTCGCTGAAGCCGCTGCACGCGTATCCGCGCGAGGAGCGCGCCGAGATGCTCGCGGCGGTCCGGCGCTTCCACCGGACCGGCGAGGCGCCCGTACGGGTCGACCCCGCCGATCCCGCACCGCCCGGCCAGTAGGCAACCCCTCACCGGTGCGAAGGCCCGCGGCGGCGGGACGGAGGAGGGCGCGCGTGGGATCGGACGGGCCGTCGGCGGGCGGCGCGACGCCGGAGACCCGCGGATCCTCGGTGCCGCGGAGCCTCAGTGGGTGCGCCCGTGCACCGGCTGCACGGCCGCCTGGGGGGCGCCGCGCGAGAACAGTCCCGACAGGGAGAGCGCGCCCGGCCCGAAGAACACCAGCATCAGGAAGGCCCAGCAGAACAGCGCCGAGGCCAGGCCGCCGTTCTGGAGCGGGAAGAGGCCGTCCTTCTGGTGCTCGGTGAAGTAGGCGAAGGCCATGATGCCGGAGCACAGGAAGGCCGCCGCGCGGGTCATCACGCCGAGCAGGATCAGCACACCGCCGACGAGTTCGATCACCCCGGCGTACCAGAAGGGCCACTCGCCCACGGCGCTGCTCTCGCGGCCCAGGACGCCGAAGACTGTGGCGGCGCCCTCGCTGGCGAACAACAGGCCGAGGACGATGCGGAACAGCCCCAGGACGACGGGCTGGTGCTTCGACAGCCGGTCACTCACAGGTGTGTTGTTCATCGGCGGGTACTCCTGGAATCGATCGGTGTGTCCGTGTCCGCCCCATCAGGACGGGACGGCTGCTGGACAGGGCAGGGCGGCCGACGGGCGGGAGTCCCGTCGTCCTTACTGAACGTGCCCACCGGGCGTCTCGTTCAACGAACCATCCGCCGATGTGGCCGGGACGGACGGACCCGGCGCGCGGACCCGGCGCGCGGTGCCGTTCGAGCGGCGTGCGCGGCACCGGCCCCGGCTCACAGTGCCGTTCGAGTGGCGTGCACGGCACCACACAGCCGTACGCGCCCCAGCGCTCCCGGCGTCGACGATGTTGGAGCCATGACCGATGCTGGAGGCCCGACCGGTCCCGTGCCCTCCGATCCGCTGCCGAAGCTGCTCGTCGCGGTGACCGCCGTCACCGGGATCGTCGACGCGGTGGCCTTCCTCGGCCTCGGCCAGATCTTCACCGCGTTCATGACCGGCAACCTGCTCTTCCTCGGCTTCGCGCTCGGCGGCGCCGAGGGACTGGAGCCGGCCGGCTCGTGCGCGGCCGTCGGCGCGTTCGCCGCCGGGGCGGTGGCCGGGAGCCGCCTCGGGGCCGCGATGGCCGCCGAACGCTACCGCCGCTGGCTGTTCACCTCCGCCACGACGGCGGCGCTGCTGCTGGCGGTCGCCGCCCTCTGCGCCGTCGGCCTCGCCCCCGTCACGGACGACGCGCCGGAGGGCCGGCACTACGCCGTGATCGCGCTGACCGCGCTGGCGATGGGGGTACGCAGCGCGACCATGTGGCGGCTCGGCGCGGTACTCAACACCACGCTGGTCACCGGCACTCTGGTGACCCTGATCCGGCATTCGGCACTGGGGCGCGGGATCAGCGACGCCGATCAGCGTTACCGGGCTGCCGCCCTGCTCGCCGTACCGGTCGGGGCGCTGCTCGGCACGCTGCTGCTGCGGGTGTCGCTGACGGTCGCCCTGCTGACGGCGTCCGCCGGTGTGCTCGCCTGCCTCGGCGCCTATGTGGCGCACCCGGCTTCCCGGCGGGTACGGGGCGCCTGACCCGTCCTGCCCCGCCGCGCGGCCGGGTTGGGACCCGGGTGGGTCGGGAGCTGTCGCCGACCCACCCGGGAGTCTCTTACGGGAAGGTCAGCTTGAAGCTGTTGATGTAGCCGGTGTCGATGGCCGCGTTGTCCTGGACCCGCAGCAGCCAGGTCCCGTTGGCGACCTCGGACGAGGCGTTCACCGTGTACGTGGTGTTGATGTTGTCGGCGCTGCCGCCGGTGCCGTACGCCTTCAGCGTGTAGGCCGTGCCGTCGGGCGCGACCAGCTGCACCTGGAGGTCACCGATGTAGGTGTGCACGATGTTCACCGCGACCGGGAGGTTGCTCGGCGCGTTGCCGGTGCGTCCGGTGACGGTGACCGCGGACGTCACCGCGGCGCCGTTGTCCGGGATGGAGACATCGGTGGTGTTCTCGAAGACCGTGCCGGGGGGCTGGGTCGTCGTACCGGAGAGGGTCCAGATCGCGTGGGCGACGGCGTCGCTGTTGCGGTCCAGGGCCGTGTCGTTGATGTTCGAGGTGGTGTCGCAGGAGGAGTGGTAGCAGCGGTCGAAGGCGGTCGCGGTGCCGCCCCACTTCTGCACCTGGGCGGAGGTCTTGACCCGGCTGGCGCCGGTGAAGAGACCGCCGACGGGTATGCCGACGTTCTTGAAGGAGGCGTGGTCGGAGCGTCCGTCGCCCTCGGTCTCGATCTCGGTCGGGACACCGATGCCGGCGAAGTAGTTCTTGAAGGTCTGCTCGATGGTGGGGTCGTCGTCGTAGACGAAGTAGCCCGGGTTGGGCGATCCGATCATGTCGAAGTTCAGGTATCCGCTGATCTTCGAGCGCTCGGTGGTGGGGAGGTTGTTGACGTAGTACTTCGAGCCGACGAGGCCGAGTTCCTCGGCGCCCCACCAGCCGAAGCGCAGGTGCTTGGTGGGCTGGTAGCCGGACCGTGAGACGGCGAGGGCGGTCTCCAGGATCGCCGCCGAACCCGAGCCGTTGTCGTTGATGCCCGGCCCGGAGGTCACCGAGTCGAGGTGCGAACCGGCCATGACGACCTGGTTGGGGTCGCCGCCGGGCCAGTCGGCGATGAGGTTGTAGCCGGTGCTGCCGTTGTACGTGAACTGCTGGACGGTCGTGGTGAATCCGGCCGCGTCGAGCTTCGCCTTCACGAAGTCGATGGACGCCTTGTAGCCGGTCCGGCCGTGGGCGCGGTTGCCGCCGTTGGCGCTCGCGATGGACTGGAGGTCGGCGAGGTGCTGCTTGACGTTGGCCACCGGGATGTCGGGCGCGGCGACGGCGGCCTGCTCGGCGGTGGCGGCGGGGACGGCCCCGGCGAGCAGCGCGGCGACGGCTGTACCGGCGAGCGCGAGGGCACGTCTGTGAGCGGAGAGCTTCATGTGGGGGCTCCGTGATTCCGAACTGAGGATGGGTTGCGGAACGTGCGTGACACCCCGCGGCGTCGGTGATGCGGGGTGACTGGAGCTGTGTGGTGCCTGTGCCAGATGCGGCGGTGCGAGCTGAATGTTCGATGAATCTTTGACGTAACGTCAAGAGCGCTGACCGGACTGGGGTGTTCGCTGAGCGGACAGTGGCCTGTCCTCGCCTGTTTCAGCAGCGTGGGGCGGGCTGGACGGGCCGGGAGCGGGGGCGTGACCTGCACCACAAGGCAGGTTGGGGGCAAGGGTGTGACCTGCGCCACAGAGCGCGCCGCGCTCACTCGCGCACGTGACGGAAGTGCGTGGTCAACTCCCCCGACTCGGCCAGGACATGGAAGGCGAGTGCGGGCGGCTGGTCCAGGTGGACATGGTCGTCCGGGTGCGCGCGGTGCTCCCAGGGGAGCCGGACGGTGGAGACGACACCGGGGGCGACCAGCACGGGTCGTCCGGCGAACGTGGTCGCCGCGGCGGTGTGCGCGTGGCCGCAGAGGAACGCCGTGATGTCGGGGTGTCGTTCGACGAGCGCGGCGAGGCGCTCGGCGCCGAACTGGCGGATGCCGTCGACGAACGGCACGTGCAGCCGCGCGGGCGGGTGATGGAAGCCGACCAGCACGGGCGTCCGCGCCGGAGTGGCGGCCAGGACGTCCTCCAGCCAGGCCAGGGTCTCGTCGGCGAGGAAGCCCTCGTCCTTGCCCGGCACGGACGAGTCGCACAGCGCGACGACCATCCCGGCGCTCCGCCACACCTGGTTGACGGGCCGGCCCCCCTGCCCCGCCGTGCCCGACTGCCCCAGAAGGTGCGTCCGGAAGGCCTCCCGCCGGTCGTGGTTGCCGGGGCACAGCATCACCGGGTGCCGCGAGGAGAACACCCGGCGGGCCTCCTCGTACTCCTCGGGCAGACCGTGATCGGTGATGTCCCCGGTGACCAGCACCAGGTCCAGGTCGTGGGGCAGGTCGTCCAGGTAGCGCATGACGGCACGGGTGCGGTCGACGCTGCGTGGCGTGGAGTCGAGGTGGGTGTCGCTGAGGTGGGCGATCACGATCACGGCGGTACGTCCTGTCGTTGTCGGTGGGTCGTGGGTCGGTGAGTCGGTGAGTCGGTTGCGTTTGGGCCCGGTCGGTGCCGGACGCTCGGAGGCACCCGGAACAAGAGCCCTCGGAGGAACCCGAAGCCACTCGGAACCAGGCCCCCGCGAAGCCGCTCGGCGCCACGCGCGTCCGGCCTCTCGGACTCACTCAGCCCGACGTTAGGCACTCACCGGACCAGTCATAAGATCCAGTTCCGTGCCGAAATCCTGGTCCAGTTCACGCATCGACCTGCACGTCGTCCTCGACACCGCCCAGGGCCGCCGCTCGGCGCTGGAGTCGGCGCTCCGGGACGCGATCCGCGACGGGCGTCTGACGGCCGGGACGCGGCTGCCCTCCACCAGAGGGCTGGCCGCCGAACTCGGGCTTTCCCGGGGCACCGTGACCGCCGCGTACGACCAACTGGCCGAGGAGGGGCACCTGTTCACGCGGCCCGGCTCGGGCACCGTCGTGGCGGACGTACCGCCGCCGGCCGACAGCACCCCCTCCGCCGCGCCGGCGCCGTCCGCGCCCCGGCACGATCTGCGCCCGGGGCTCCCCGACTTGGGCGCCTTCCCCGCCCGTGCCTGGCTCGCGGCGACCCGCCGGGTGCTGGCGGACTCCCGCGCGGGCGCGCTCGGCGCCGGGGACCCCCAGGGGCGGCCGGAACTGCGGGCCGCGCTCGCCGCTCATCTGGGCCGCACCCGTGGCGTGATCGCGACCCCCGGCCGCGTCGTCGTCACCTCCGGCTACTACCAGGGCCTGAGCCTGCTCGGCGAGGTGCTCGCGCGCGGGGGCGCCCGGACGATGGCCGTCGAGGACCCGAGTCACGACGTCTTCCGCGCCGTCGTCCGACGCGCCGGACTGGCCACCCCGCCCCTGCCCGTCGACTCCCACGGCGCCCGCGTGGACGCGCTGACGCACGAGACGGACGCCGTACTGCTCACCCCCTCGCATCAGTACCCGACCGGTGTCCCGCTGCACCCTGGCCGTCGTCAGGCCGTCGCCGCCTGGGCCCGCGCCACCGGCGGGCTGATCGTCGAGGACGACTACGACGGCGAGTACCGCTACGACCGTCAGCCCGTCGGCGCCCTCCAGGGCATCGCCCCCGACCGGACCGTCTACTGCGGCACGGTCTCCAAGACGCTCGGCCCGGCCCTGCGCCTGGGCTGGCTGGTGCTGCCGCCCTCGCTGGTGGGGCCGGTCGTCGAGGCCAGACGGCAGGCCGACCTGTACACCGAGAACCTCTCCCAGCTCGTCCTCGCGGACCTGCTCACCACCCACGCCTACGACCGCCACGTGCGCGCCACCCGGCTGCGCTACCGGCACCGCCGCGAACTCCTCCTGCGCCACGCGGCCACGGTCGCGGGCCTCACCGCCCACGGCGTCCCGGCCGGGCTGCACACCCTGCTGACCCTCCCCGCCGGCTGGCCGCCGGAAGAGGAGCTCCTCGCCCTGTGCGCCCGCCGGGGCATCGCCCTGCGCGGCCTGTCCGAACTGCATGTCGCCGCCGAGGGACGCCCTCCGGGGCTGCTCGTCGGATTCGCCGCGCCACCCGAACACGCGTACCGTCCGGCGCTGCAAGCCCTGTTCGAGACTTTCCGTAACGTGGAAAGCGGCAGGCTATCGAAGCGGGTCGGCCACCTTCGGACGTGGGACGACCAGTAATGAGCATGCGCGCGCGTCGAGAATTCGGATGCGCTGTGATGGCACGATTCATCGTTAACCCAGCCGCTTGGGGCCTACATGGACGACAAGGTCATTACGGCGTCGAGCCGCACCGCCATCACCACACTGCCGGGCCGCTGCCACCACGGAGCCGCGCTCGACGGGGCGGAGGCGGGCGAGGAGCGCTTCCGGGGGCTGCTGGAGGCCGCGCCGGACGCCATGGTCATCGTCGACGACGAAGGGATCATCCGGCTCGTCAACGCCCAGACCGAGACACTCTTCGGCTACGGACGCGCCGAACTCCTCGGCCAGAGCGTCGACCTCCTCATCCCCGACCGCTTCCGCGCCCACCACGCCCACCACCGCGGCGCCTACGCCGACACCCGCCAAGTACGCCCCATGGGCGCCGGACTCGAACTCCACGGTCTGCGCAAGGACGGCACCGAGTTCCCCGTCGAGATCAGCCTCAGCCCCCTCGAAACGACCGACGGACTCCTCGTCTCCGCCGCCGTCCGCGACGTCAGCGACCGCAAAGCCGCCGAACAGCGCTTCCGGGGGCTGCTGGAGGCCGCGCCGGACGCCATGGTCATCGTCGACGACGAAGGGATCATCCGGCTCGTCAACGCCCAGACCGAGACAC
>NZ_JBVJGZ010000024.1:79472-139743 GCF_055587025.1 Streptomyces sp. NPDC048600
CCGTCGAGATCAGCCTCAGCCCCCTCGAAACGACCGACGGACTCCTCGTCTCCGCCGCCGTCCGCGACGTCAGCGACCGCAAAGCCGCCGAACAGCACATCAACCACCTGGCCGCCCTGGTCGAGTCCTCCCAGGATGCGATCCTCGCGAAGACCCTCGACGGCCGCATCACGTACTGGAACGCGGCCGCGCAGCGGCTGTACGGCTACAGCGCCGAGGAAGCCATCGGCCGAAGTGTGTCCATGCTCGCCCTGCCGGACCGCGGGCACGAGATCACCGTGCTCCTGGACCGCCTCGCCCGCGGCGAGAAGATCGAGCACTTCGAGACCCTCAGGGTGACCCGCAGCGGCCGCCTGCTGGACGTGGACGTCACCCTGTGGCCCACCAGGGCCGCCGACGGCACGGTCGAGGGCGCCTGTGCCATCGTGCGCGACATCAGCGACCGCAAACGCGCGGAAGCCGAACTCCAGGCCCTCTACGAGCAGCAGCGCCACATAGCCCTGACCCTGCAGCGCAGCCTCATGGGCACCCCGCCGGCGATTCCGGGCCTGGCCACCGCGAGCCGCTATCTGCCGGCCACCCAGGGCGCGGGCGTGGGAGGTGACTGGTTCGACCTCATCCCGCTGGGGGCGGGCCGGGTCGGCATCCTCATCGGGGACGTGATGGGGCGCGGCCTGGACGCCGCCGCCGTGATGGGCCAGTTGCGGGCCGCCGCGCACGCCCTGGCCAAGACCGGCATGGAGCCACGGCAGTTGATGCAGGCCCTCGACGCGATCGTCGCCGATCTGGACCTGCCCGACCAGCTGGTCACCTGCTGCTACCTCGTCCTCGCCCCGGACACGGGCGAGGTGACCTTCTGCTCGGCCGGTCATCTGCCGGCTCTGCTGGCGGACCGGGACGGCGCGGTGCGGGCGCTCCAGGCCCCGGTCAGCGCTCCGCTCGGCGTCGGCGGCATCCTCCATCAGCAGGCCCGTGTGGCCGTCCCGCCCGGGGCGACGCTCGTGCTCTACACGGACGGCCTGATCGAGACACCGGGCAGCGACATCGAGCACCGTCTCGCCGCGCTGGTCGGCACCCTCGACGACTCGTTCGCCGCCACCGACAGCCTGGAGGACACCGCCGACCACGTCCTCGCCGCGCTGCTGCCCGACGCCGACGGCCACAACGACGACGTCACCCTGCTCCTGGCCCGCCTCCCCTCGGCTCCGCTGGCCGCCGCGACGACGCATCTCCCGGCCGTCGCCGCCGCCGTCGGCGAGGCCCGCGCCTTCCTGACGAAGACCCTCACCGACTGGGACTGCGCCCACCTCGTCGACGACGCCCGGCTCCTGGTCTCCGAGGTCCTCACCAACGCCATCCAGCACGCACAGGGCCCCCTCAACCTTCATCTGCGCCGCAACGCCACGGAGTTCACCGTCGAGATCAGCGACCGCAGCCCCCAGCTCCCCCAGCCCCGCCCCGCCTCCCTCGACGACGAGTCCGGACGCGGCCTGCTCCTCGTCGACGCCCTCGCCGACGGCTGGGGGGTACGGCCCAACGACGACGGGAAGACGACCTGGTTCACCTTCCAGGTAGGCGACGGGGAGATCTGACGGAACTCGACTGCCCACTGGAACAGGCGTCCGGGTGCCCGCCATTGACGTCACGTCACCCTGCTGGTTGAGTGGCTCATCCACTGAGCCACTGGAGGGACGACGTGGAGACACTGCCCCGCGCCACGCTGGTCGACGCCCTGGAGGGCCGCCTTCGCGAGGACATCCTCAACGGGAGCCATCCGACAGGGACCTACCTCCCACCGGAGCGTGAGCTCGCCGACGGCTACGGCGTCACCCGCACCACCCTGAAGCACGCGTTCGGCCGTCTCGTCCAGGCCGGGCTGCTGGAGACCCGGCACGGCGTGGGCACCCGGGTGCGGGACTATCTGCGGCTGGGCGGGGCGGATCTGCTGCCCATGCTGGTGCGGCACAGTTCCGACTGGGTCGGCGAGATCTTCGAAGTACGGCGTGGGATAGGCGCGTTGATAGCCGAGCGCGCCGCCACGCGAGTGTCGGACGGCCGGCAGGTCGAGCTGAGGGCCCTGTTGGCCGCCGTGGGCGAGGCGGCCGGCAGCGACGCCGTGCAGCTGGCGGACGTGGAGGTGCACCGCGCCCTGGCCCGGGCCACCGGCAACCGGGTCTATGTACTGCTGACCAACACCCTGTTCAACGCCTATCTGCCGGTCCGCGCCTCGCTGGCGGGCCCGTTCACCGACGCCGGGGCCGCCCGTGACCGTCTCGCACCCGTCGTCGAGTCGGTCTGCGCAGGGAACGCGGCCGGGGCGCGCGAGGCCGCCGAGAAGTACCTGACGGACACCGAGAGGATCATGCTGGACGGCCTGCGATGAGCGGCCCCGGCACCCGCACCCGAGCCGCGGCCACCACCCGGGGCACCTCTTTCCGGGAGACCATGTCGGGCACGCTGTGCCTGCACGAGGACAGGGGCCGCACCCGTGGAGTACGTCTGCAACTGACCGTGACGGCACGACAGATGCTGCGCGCCACCCGTACGACCGAGGCTCGGGCCGTGGGCCGCGTCCGGATCGCCGGACTCACCGGCGGCGCGGCGGTCGAGGGGGAGCTGGAGATCTCCCCGCTGGCCCGGCGGCGGATCCGCTACCGGCTCGCCTTCACCGTCGACGGCCGACGCCTCACCCTGGACGGCTGGAAGTCCGTGACCCCGCGGCGGCCCGTGGCGTCGATGACCGTACTGCCGTACACGCTGTACGAGGACGGAAGTCCGGTCGGCAGTGGTGTGCTGCGCTTCCGTCTCGCCACGCAGGGGCTGCCGTTCCTGGCGAGCTGGCGCTTCCCGCGGCAGGAGAACTCGGCCGGTCTGCTCGCGCCGCGCTGGCGGGGCGAAGCGGGCCGTACCGAGGTCTGGTACACGACACTCACCGACCAAGCGACCGGCACCGGGGTGTGGCTCCATCACGAACTCGTCGCGCCGGCCGACGGATCCGAGCCGTACGCGCACGGCTGGGCCGCCGTGTTCCCCGAGGACGGCCCCGTACGCCATGTCCGCTTCGGCCCCGCCCCGTGGACCGGCGACCGCGACGGTTTCCGCGCGGACGGTGTCACGGCCGCCCCTGGCCGCCTCACCGGCTCGGCGGAGGACGGCGCCTGGCAGTGGAAGCTCGACGAACGGCCCCTGGACGAACCGCTGTTCACGTTCCCGCGCTGGTCCTGGACCCGGCCCTGGCTGCCCGCAGCGCAGATCCTGCCCGCCGCCTCGGCCCGCTACGACGGCACGTTCACGCACGACGGCACGACCCTCCCGCTCGATGCCGCTCCCGGCGCGTCCGCCCGGATCTACGGTCACGGCAACGCCCGCCGCTGGGCATGGCTGCACGCCGACCTCGGGGACGGCGAGGTGCTGGAGATCGTCGCCGCCGTCTCCCGGCGACCCGGCCTGCGCAGGCTCCCCCCGCTGGTCTTCCTGCGGCTGCGCCGCCACGGCCGCACCTGGCCGCGCCGCCCGGAGCGGACCGCGGTCGGCTGGGCGGGCTGCGGACGCTTCCGCGCCGAACTGGGCCTGCCCGTCTGGACGGTCACCGGCCGCAGCGGACTGCGCCGGATCACCGTGACGGTCACCCAGCCCGAGGACCGCACCCTCGCGCTCGACTACCGCGACCCGGACGGCGACCCCGCCGTGTGCCGCAACAGCGAACGCGCCGACGCACAGGTGCTCCTGGAACGGTGGTGGCCGGGTGGCTGGCGCACCGAGGCACGGTGGACTCTCGACGGCACCGCCCACGCGGAAGTGGGCACCCGGTGAGCGCCGCCGTAACCGGTCTGGTGGCCGCCCTGATCGGCGACGACGGCTCCACCGAGTGGGCCGCGCGCGTCCCCGGCCGCCTGGAGACGGTACTCGCCTCGCTGCCGGCCGGGCCCCGGTCGGCGTTCCGGGCGGCGGCGCACGCAGTGGACGCCTACGCACGGGCCCGCACCGGACGCGGCATGGCCGCACTCACCCCCGCCGAACGCGCGGCGGTGCTCGCCCGGCTGGCGGCCCGGCCAGCCCTGCTGCCGCTGCTGGAGACGGTGAAGGTGCCGGTGCTGCTCGCGGCCGGAACCGAGCGGATGCTCGGGGGCAGTCCCCCGGCTCCCGCCCCCGTCCGCCCGGACCCGCCGCTCGACTGCACCCCCGCCGAGGCCTGGCCCGCGCGCACGACCGCCGACGCCGTCGTGATCGGCTCGGGCGCCGGTGGTGCCATGGCCGCCCGGACCCTGGCGCGGGCCGGACTCGACGTCGTCGTCCTCGAGGAGGGCCACCACCACGGCACCGACAGCTTCCGCCGTCGCGCACCGCTGGAGCGGTTCACCGAGCTGTACCGGGACGGCGGGGCGACCGTGGCCCTCGGCCGGGTGCCCGTGCTGCTGCCGACCGGCCGGGCCGTCGGCGGCACTACACTGGTCAACTCCGGTACCTGCTACCGCACTCCGGAGCGTGTCCTGGCCCGCTGGAGCGCCGAGTTCGGCTTCGCGCCCGCCGACGGCCTCGCCGTCCACCTCGACGAGGCCGAACGCACGCTCGGCGTGGCCCGTCAGCCCCTGGACGTGCTCGGCGCCAACGGCAGGCTCGCGCTGGCCGGTGCCCGCGCCCTCGGCTGGACCGCCGCGCCGCTGCGCCGCAACGCCCCCGGTTGCCGGGGCTCCTGCGCGTGCGTGGTCGGCTGCCCCACCGGCGCCAAGCAGAGCGTCCAGCTGTCCGTCCTGCCCGACGCCTGCGCGGCGGGGGCCCGGATCGTCACCGGGGCGAGGGTGGAACGCGTGCTCGTCGACGGCGACCGCCCGGGTGGCCCACGCGCGGCGGGGGTGCGGGTGCGCCGCGACGGCGGTCACCTCGAGATCCTCGCGCCGCTGGTCGTCGTGGCCGCCGGTGCCCTTCAGTCGCCGCCGCTGCTGCGCCGCTCCGGCCTGGGCGGCCATCCCCGGCTCGGCCGCAATCTCAGCGTCCATCCCGCCACGACCCTCGCCGGCCGCTTCGCCGAGCCGGTCACCGCCTGGGAGGGGGTACTCCAGAGCGTGGGCGTGGAGGAGCACCACGAACGCGACGGAGTGCTCATCGAGGCCACCGCCACGCCGCCCGGCATGGGCACGTTCGTCCTGCCGGGTCTGGGCGCGGGCCTGCGCCGTGAACTGGACGACGCCCACCGGCTCGCCACGCTCGGCGCGATGATCGCCGACCGTCCCTCCGGCCGCGTACTCGGCGGCGGTCGCACGCTGATCCGCTACGACCTCCACCGCCGCGACGCCGGACGGCTGCTGCACGCCGTGCGCGCGATGGGCGAACTGCTCCTCGCCGCCGGAGCCGAGGAGGTGCTGACGGGCATCCCCGCCACACCCCGGGTACGCACGCTCGGGGAGCTCGACGACCTGCTCGCCCGCACCGAGGCGCACCAGCTTCATGTCTCGGCGTACCACCCCACGGGGACCGTCGCGGCGGGCGCGGACCCGCGGCGCTGTCCGGCGGACGCCCGTGGCCGCCTGCGTGGTGTGCACGGAGTCCTGATCGCCGACGCCTCGGTGCTGCCGTCCTGCCCCGAGGTCAACCCGCAACTGAGCATCATGGCCGCCGCGCTGGCCGTCACGGACCTGCACCTCGGCGACTGAGGCACCGCCCCGGCCGCCGAAGGACGGCCGGGGCGGGCAACGCACGCGGACCTCAGCAGATCCGCGGCAGTTGCTCCCCGATCGGCAGGTCGACCACCCGGGTTCCACCGAGCCCGGTCCTGGCCACGACCATGCCCGGGTGCGCCTCGACGGCCTCGCCGACGACCGCGGCGTCCCGGCCCAGCGGGTGGGCGCGCATCGCGTCGAGGACGGCGTCGGCGTGCTCGCGCGGAACGAAGGCGACCAGCTTGCCCTCGTTGGCGATGTACAGGGGGTCCAGGCCGAGGATGGCGCAGGCGTTGGCCACCTCCGGCGGCACGGGCACCTCCCGTTCCCGGACGACGACCCCCGTGCCGGAGGCGGCCGCGATCTCGTTGAGCGAGGCCGCGAGGCCGCCGCGGGTGGGATCGCGCAGCACGTGCAGGTCCGGCGTGACCGCGAGCATGGTCTCGACGAGGCCGCCGAGCGGCGCGCAGTCGCTCTCGATCTCCACGCCGAACTCCAGGCCCTCGCGGACGCTCATGACCGCCACGCCGTGGACGCCGACGGCGCCGCTGACGATCACGACGTCGCCGGGGACGACCCGCTGCGGGCGCAGGTCCACGCCCGCGGGAACGACCCCGATGCCGGCCGTGTTGATGTAGACGCCGTCCCCGTGTCCGGACTCGACGACCTTGGTGTCGCCGGTCGCCACCTCCACCCCGGCGTTGCGCGCGGCCGCGCCCAGCGCCTCGGCGACCCGGGTGACGGTCTCCAGCTCGACGCCCTCCTCCAGGATGAATCCGCAGGAGAGATAGGCCGCTCGGGCGCCGCTCATGGCGAGGTCGTTCACGGTGCCGTTGACCGCCAGGTCACCGATGCTGCCGCCGGGGAAGAACAGCGGCCGTACGACGTAGGAGTCCGTGGAGAACGCGAGCCGGGCGCCGCCCAGGGAGAGGACCGCGGCGTCGCCCATCTGGGAGAGCGTCTCGCCGCCGTAGGCGGGGGCGAAGATCTGCTGGACCAGTTCGGCGGAGAGTGCGCCGCCGCCGCCGTGGCCCATGACGACCCGGGGCCGGTCGCGCACCGGCGCCGGGCAGGACCACGCCTCGATGTCCAGGGAGGCGAGGGGGAGTTCGCTGCGGTCAGACAACGGGGCTCGCCTCCCGGGCCGTGGTGGGCAGGTCCAGCCGCCGGTAGAGGTAGTACGCCGCGCAGGCGCCCTCGCTGGAGACCATCGTGGCGCCCAGCGGGGTACGCGGGGTGCACAGGGTGCCGAAGGCAGCGCACTCGTGCGGCTTGAGCAGTCCCTGGAGGACCTCGCCGCTGCGGCAGTCGGCGGGTTCCTCGGTCCGGATGCCGTCGACTCGGAAGCGGTGCTCGGCGTCGTGGTCGCGGTACTTCGGCGCCAGTCGCCAGCCACTGTCGGGGATCACTCCGATGCCCCGCCAGGCGCGGTCGGTGACCTCGAAGACGTCCTCCAGCATGGCGCGGGCGGCGGGGTTGCCGTCGGGGCGGACGGCTCGGGCGTAGGCGTTGTCGACGGAGTGCTCGCCGCGTTCCAGCTGCCGTACGGTGCGGCGTACGCCTTCGAGGATGTCCAGGGGTTCGAAGCCGGTGACGACGATGGGCACCCGGAAGCGTTCGGCCAGTTCGGGGTACTCCCCCATGCCCATCACGCTGCACACGTGCCCGGCGGCGAGGAAGCCCTGGACCCGGCAGGTGGGCGAGGACATGATCGCCTCGATGGCGGGCGGCACCCTGACGTGGGACACCAGCATGCTGAAGTTCCTGATGCCCTCCTTGCGTGCCTGATGGACCGTCATGGCGTTGGGCGGAGCGGTGGTCTCGAAGCCGATGCCGAAGAACACCACTTCGCGGTGCGGGTTCTGGCGGGCGATCCGCAGGGCGTCGAGCGGCGAGTACACGACCCGGACGTCGCCGCCCTCGCTACGCACCTGGAACAGGTCCCGGCCGGTGCCGGGAACGCGCAGCATGTCACCGAAGGAGCAGAAGATCACCCCGGGCCGGGAGGCGATCTCCAGGGCCTTGTCGATGACCTCCAGCGGGGTCACGCACACCGGGCAGCCGGGTCCGTGGATCAACTCGATCTGGTCCGGCAGGAGTTGGTCGAGGCCGTGCCGGATGATGCTGTGCGTCTGCCCTCCGCACACCTCCATCAGCGCCCAGGGCCGGGTGACGGTGGCATGGATGTCGTCGAGCAGCCGCCGGGCCAGCTCCGGGTCCTGGAACTCGTCGAGGTACTTCACTTGCCCTGCACCTCCTCCACCGGCTCGACGCCCGCCTCGGCCGCCGCCATCTCCCAGGCGTCGCCGAACTCCTCCTGCAGCATGCCGAGTTCGGCGAAGAGTTCGAGTGTCTGCTTCGCCGACTCCTCGTCCAGCCGCTGCAGGGCGAACCCGACGTGCACGATGGCGTACTCGCCGACCTGGAGGTCCGGCAGATACTCCAGGCACACCTCCTTGACGACTCCGCCGAAGTCGACGGTGGCCATCCGGGTGCCGTCCCGTTCCTCGATGTCCAGCACTCTGCCGGGTACCGCCAGGCACATGGGCCTCTCCTCTCTGTGGTCGCGGGTTGCTCAGTCGTCGGTCGTCGTGCGGGCGGCCACCATCAGCTGGCCGAGCGCGAGGCCGCCGTCGCCCGGCGGCACCAGGCGGTGCCGCAGGACCGTGAAGCCGTCCTCGCGCAGGGCGGCCGAACAGGCGCAGGACAGCACGGTGTTGGCGAACACCCCGCCGGTCAGGGCCACGGTGTCCAGCCCGTGCCGCTCCCGCGCCAGCCGGCACATCCGGTGCACCAGCGCGGCGACCCCCCGGTGGAAGCGGGCGGCGATCACGTCCGCTCCGGCACCCGCCCGCAGGTCGGCGACGACCGCCGCCATCAGGGGCGCCGGGTCGGCCCGCAGCGGCTCGCCCTCCCGGACGTCGAAGGGGTACGCGGTGGTGTCGGCGTCCGGTGCGCGCAGTGCCGCCGCCTCCAGTTCGACGGCGGCCTGCGCCTCGTAGCCCGCCAGGTGGCACACCCCGGCGAGCGAGGACACGGCGTCGAACAGACGGCCCATGCTGGAGGTGGGGACGCAGTTCAGGTCACGCTCCAACTGCCGCTCCAGAAGCCGCAGTTCGTCGGGCCGGCAGGCCGTCGTGCACGCGAGGTCGCCGGACCAGGGCAGACCTGCCGCGCGCAGATGGGCCAGGGCGATCCGGTACGGCCTGCGCACCGCGCTGTCGCCGCCGGGCAGGGGAACGTAGCCGAGATGCCCGAACCGCCGGAAGCCGTCGTAGTCCGCGAGCAGGAACTCCCCGCCCCACACGGCCCCGTCGTCGCCGTGCCCGGTGCCGTCGAAGGCGACACCGATCACCGGCCGGGTGCCGTCGAGCCCGTGCTCGGCCATCGCGGAGGCGATGTGGGCGTGGTGGTGCTGGACGCGTGCGACGGTCCGCCCGGCCGCGTTGCGCTCGGCCCACCGCGCGGAGCGGTACCCGGGATGCCGGTCGGCGACCAGGCCCGTCGGCCGTACGCCGGTGATGAACTCCATTTGCTGCACGGCGCCTTCGAAGGCCTGCTGGGTCTCCAGGCCGTCCATGTCGCCGATGTGCGCCGACAGCCAGGCCATGCGCCCGTCCCCCAGGCAGAAGGTGTTCTTCAGATCGCCGCCGACGGCGAGGGCGGGACGCACGGGCAGCGGGAGCGCCACGGGCAGCGGGGCGTAGCCGCGCGAGCGGCGGAGCACCAGGGGCTGTCCGTCGCAGACCCGGACCACGGAGTCGTCGCACGGGACATGGATCGGCCGGTCGTGCGTCAGCCAGGCGTCGGCCAGGTGCGCCAGTCGCTCCAGGGCGTCGGCGTCGTCGGTGACGATCGGCTCGCCGGAGAGGTTTCCGCTGGTCATGACGAGCAGCCGGGGGCCGTCCGGGTCCCCGGGCAGACCGAGCAGCAGATGGTGGACCGGGGTGTACGGCAGCATCACGCCGAGATCGGGGCTGCCGGGCGCGACGGCCCCCGCGGGCCTCACCGCCCCATCCGGGCCCGGAGGTTCGGTGCGGTGCCTCAGCAGCACGACGGGGCGGGCGGCGCCTTCGAGCAGGGCGCGCTCCTCGGGGCCCAGCCGGACGAGGTGGCCGATCTCGGCGGCGCTCCTGGCCATGACGGCGAACGGTTTGTCGCCCCGGGCCTTGCGCCGCCGCAGGAGGGTGACGGCGGCCTCGTCCGTGGCGTCGCAGGCGAGGTGGTAGCCGCCGAGCCCCTTCACGGCGAGGATCGCACCGCGCGCGAGCAGGGCACGAGCCTCGGTGATCACGTCCGCCCCGTGCTGCTCGCCGTCGGCGGTGACCAGCCTGAGCCGGGGCCCGCAGGCCGGGCAGGCCACCGGCTGGGCGTGGAAGCGCCGGTCGGCCGGGTCGCCGTACTCGCGGGCGCAGTCGGGGCACATCGGGAAGCGGGCCATCGTGGTGCTGGCCCGGTCGTAGGGCACCCCGGTCACGATCGTGAAGCGCGGCCCGCAGTGGGTGCAGTTGACGAACGGGTGGCGATGGCGCCGGTCGGCCGGGTCGGCCAGCTCGGCGAGACAGTCGGCGCAGGTCGCCGTGTCGGGCGAGACCAGGGTGCGGGCCGGGCCACCGGCGCGGGAGGCGAGGATGGTGAAGGCTCCCGAGCCGGTGGCGGGCATCTCCTGGTGCCGGACGGACTCCACCCGGGCGAGCGGCGGTGCCTGGAGCACGATCCGGTCGCAGAAGCGGGCCACGGCCTCGGCGCTGCCCTCGACCTCGGCGACGACGCCCTCGGGTGTGTTGGTGACATGCCCGGTCAGGGCGAGTTCGGTGGCCAGTCCGTAGACGTACGGCCGGAAGCCCACGCCCTGCACCACACCCCGTACGACGACCCGGCGGCGGTGCGGCTGGTCCTGCGGGCCCGCGGCCGGCCGGGCCGGTGCGCTCACGAGCGGGCCGGAGCGGGGGCGAGCGCGTCGGCCGCGCCGGGGTGCGTATGGGTGTGCGTGTGACCGTGCTGCGGGCTTCGGGCCATGACCGGGGTGTGCGGGGGGCCGTCCTGTGCGGCGGCGAGCGCCCGGTCGAGCAGTACGCCGCCGCCCCGGCCCCGGCGCGCCGAGGTGAGGACGATCTCCACGCCCGGGTTGACCTGCTCCACGTTCGCGCGGAAGGCGTCCTCGTCGAACTCGACGGCCTCGGCGATGTCGGTCTTCGTCACCACCACCAGATGGGCGAGGCCGAACGCGGTGGGGTACTTGAGGGGCTTGTCCTCGCCCTCGGTCACGGAGGCGAGGACGACGCGGAGGGTCTCGCCCAGGTCGTAGGAGGCGGGGCAGACCAGGTTGCCGACGTTCTCCACGAACAGCAGCCGGGTGCCGAGGGGCAGCCAGCCGTCCAGGTGCCCGGCGAGCATGGCCGCCTCCAGATGGCACAGTCCGTCGGTGAGGACCTGCTTGACCGGGACGCCGGAACGGGCGAGCCGTGCCGCGTCGTTCTCGGTGGCGAGGTCGGCGGTGAGCGCGGCGACGGCGACGGCGCGCTCCCGGGCCAGGACCAACTCGCGTTCCAGCAGGGCGGTCTTGCCGCTGCCGGGGCTGGAGAGCAGGTTGACGACCGTGGTGCCCCGGTCGGCGAGATGGGAGCGCAGGAGTCCGGCGCTGGCGTCGTTCTTGGCGAGCACGGCCTGTTGCAGGTCGAGGACACGGCACATGGTTCAGCACTCCTCGGGGATCGGTTCGCGCGCGGGCGCGGGGTCGCCGCTCTCCCATCGCACGTCGGTGATCTGGAGCTCCCGGCCCGCGAGCAGTTCGACGGCCGACCCGTCGCAGCCCGGGCAGTTCAGCCGGGGCGGCATGCCGACGGCCCACTCGCGCGCGCAGGGCGTGCAGCGGGCCCGGCCGGGCACCTCCTCGGTGACCAGTTCGGCGCCCTCCAGCAGGGTTCCGGCGCAGGCGAGTTCGAAGCAGAAGGTGAGGGAGTCGGGCACGACACCGGCGAGTTCGCCCACCTTCAGCCGTACCGATCGCACGGCGGTGACTTCGGTGTGCTGTGCGGCGGCCGTCTCCACCTGGTCGATCACGGCCAGCGCGATGGACATCTCGTGCATAGGGTCTCGTCCTCCCAGGGCCGGCCCTCATTCAAGGCGAGGGCCCCTGGCGCGACGGCCCGGCACGCCGTGCCCGCGGCGGCGGGTACGCCGTTCGCCGCAAGGGCGGCGGCGTACCGGGCTGCGCGTCACATGCGCTGGATGCGGAGGTAGCGCCGGATGTCGGGAACGAACTGCGAGACGACGGCGGCGACGGCGGCCAGGGCCGCACCGGCGGCGATGATCTTCTTCATGCCTTGTCTCCTCCTGTGGAAGTGTCGGCGGCGGGGACGCGTGCCAGGCCGGCGGGGTCGTCCCGGAGCAGTTCCCCGACGAGCCGGGCGGCCTCGGGGACGGCGTCGGAGACCGGCTTGCTCAGGCCGATGCCCTCCTCGACCGTGGCCGGTTCGCATCCGACGATCAGGACGCGCCGGGGGCGCTGTCCCCCGGTACCGGCGCAGAGCGTGTCCAGCAGTGCCAGTACCGCGTCGGGGGTCATGCGGTGGCCGTCGATCGCGGGGGCGGTGTCGCCGCCGTCCGGGCCGTCGTACTCGATGACGTAGAGGGTGCCGGGGGTCCCGCCGCGCTCGGTGGCGTCGAGCAGGACGAGGGTGTCGTAGCCGTCCAGCAGCTGGTAGGCGAGGTGCACCCCTCGTACGCCGACGTCGACGACCTCGACGTGGTCCGGCAGGTCGCGGGCGGCGAGGAGACGCGCGGTCTCCACTCCGAAGCCGTCGTCGCCGAGGAAGGTGTTGCCGATGCCGGCGACGAGGGTTCTGGGTCGGTTCATGCGTCGCCCTCCAGCGGAACGAGTTCGTCGGGCTGGAAGTACAGGTAGCGGCCCTGCTCGCGCCGGATGTCGACGCCGGGGTCGCCGTCGACGGTGACCGCGAGGTGCACCGCGCCGTCGACGTCGTGCAGCACCGCCTCCACGGTGGCGGCGCGGCCCTGGAGGAACAGGTCCTGGGCGTCCGTGTGCCGCAGGCCCGGCCGCAGTTCGACGCGGCTGCCCGCCCCGAGGGACCGGCCGCCGACGACGACCCGGTCCCGCGCCGGGTCGAACCCGGCGTCGCTCGCCGGGTCCCACCAGGGGGTGTCGGGGCGCTGGACGCCGTGCTCGTCGGGGAACCCGTCCCCGGTCTCGCCGGTGATCTCCCGCAGTCCGCGTACCGCGCCGTGCAGGCGTTCCAGTACCTCCGCGGGCATCGAGTCCGCGAGGTCGATGACCGCGGCCGCGCGGGCGTCCGTGCCGCGGGCCTCGCGTTTCTCCTCGTCGGTGAGGGCGGCGGTGCGCAGCGCGAGGATCTCGTCGATCTCGGTGGCGTCGTAGAGCGCGCCGGGGCTCTCCGGGGCGATGGCGGGGTGGTCCTCCAGGATGATCGGCGAGGAGAGCACCAGGTCGCCGCGTCCGGGCTCGCCCGCGAGGACGGGCCAGGTGTGCAGGTTGCGGCATGCGGCGACCGCGCCCCTGGCCCACTCGGGCGGGTCGGTCATCGACAGGAACGAACCGGCGCTGAGGGCCATGAGGAGGTGGGTGGCGACCAGGGAGTGCGGCAGGGCGGCCTCCCGGCCGTCGCCCCGCTCCCCGCTCGGGGTCCAGTCGCTGGTGTTCTCGACGACCGCGGTCAGCCGCACCGTGCGGTAGGGGCCGTCGAGTTCGCGTGCGGACAGTGTGAGCCTGCCGCTGACCGCCTCGCTCCGGCGCAGCAGTCGGCCGACGGTGTGCCCGGCGGCGTCCAGCACCGGTTCGGTGTCCTCCCGCGCGGGGAGCGTGAAGGGGCGGGTGACACCGTCGCCGGGCAGTCCGGCGACGGGCACGACGACCTCGACGCGTTCCTCGGCTCCCTCGTCCCAGGGCATCAGCACCCGGTCGTCCAGACGGAGTTCGGGAACGGTGGCGAAACCGCCGTCGGGGAGGGCCTGTTGGACGGTGCGCCGGCGGGCGCGCAGGAAGCGGACCTCGACGGAGAGGGTCGCGCCCTGCTTCGGTTCCATCAGGCACTCGGTGTGCTGGAAGTCGTGTTCGTCGTGCTCGGCGCCCCAGGCGGGCGGTACGAGCACCCCGAACTGCCAGCGCAGCCGGTTCTTCGCGGCCGAGGCGCGGTAGGGGTAGAGGACATAGCCCTCGAAGAGGACGGCGTCGGCCACCTGCCGGGCGAGGGCGAGGCGTTCCTCGGTCTCGGGTGCGAAGGCGGGCGCGGTCACGGGTGGGTCCTTCCGGTGGTGCCGGTGAGGGCGCGCAGCGGGTCGTTCGCGGGTACGCCCGCGGCGGCGCCGTCGTCGAGGAGGGCCCGCAGGGTGGCGTCCCAGGAGGGCAGCGCGTGCCGGGAGCGGTAGGCGAGCAGGGCGTCCATGGTGGCGCGCGGCAGCCGGATCCAGCCGCAGCCGGGGAAGTGCTGCTCGACCATCTCCCGCCAGGTCGCGACGGGCATCCGGCAGGTCGCCTCGCGGTCCCAGGGGACGGGTTCCACCCGGAAGCCGCCGGTGCCGGTGAACGCCGTGCCGGAGAACAGCATCAGCAGCGGGACCTCGCCGTCGGAGAGGGCGTCCAGGTAGCGGGTCGCGGCGATGTCCAGGTCGTAGGTGCAGGGGACGACGAGGTCGGCCTCGGTCTCCCCGGTGAACGCGGTCACCATCAGGGGGACTTGGGCGAACTGCACCGGCTGGAGCGTGCTGCCCCAGCGGGAGCGCTCGCCGAACAGGTCGGTGAGTCCTTCGGCCTCGTCGGCGGCGTAGCCGCGGCGGGCGGGTTCGATGCGCAGCTGGCAGCGCAGCGCGAGGGCGTGCACGGGGGTGTCGCCGGAGGCGGTGACGCGCAGCCGGAAGACGAGGGTGGGTCCGGCGGCGTACCGGTCGGCGCGGACGCCGGTGCAGGCGAAGGAGAACTCGGTCATGCCCGCTCCGCCTCCTTCAGGGGCCGTGCCCGGCGCCGGACCTCGGTGAAGCAGGCGTCCAGCGCGGCCCGCGCCTCCGCGCCGCCGTCGAAGCCCTGCCACAGCAGGCGCATCCGGCCGACGAGTTCGTAGCAGACGTCGATGGGGACGAGGTGGCACTCGCAGCTGTCGCCGGTCCGGCGCAGCAGGAGTGCCTCCACGTCGGGTTCGAGGAGCGCGGCGAGCCGGGTGCCGCCGAGGACCTCGTCGAAGGCGGCGGGTTCAAGTTCGCTCTCGGTGGCGCCCGCGGGGCTCGGGTAGAGCGCGACGAGCCGGTCGAGGGCGGCGTTGCGGAAGAAGAAGGCCACGCCGACCGGGATCTGCAGGGTCTCCCAGGCCCGGGGGTCGAGGCGGTGGCCGGGGTCGGTGAGGTAGCGGGCCGGGACCGCGCGGAAGCGGCCCGCGGCGGAGCCCGGCTGTTCCATGAGCACCGCGCAGGGCGCGCAGGCGCAGGCGAGCGCGCGCTGTTCGGTGTCGACCAGGTGGCGGTGGTCCTCGGGCACCTCGGTGGCGCAGAGTTCGCACACCTCGGGGCGTGGCGGGCGTTCGGTGACGAATCTGCGCAGCCCTGCGGCGGGCGCGCTCATCGGGCCACCGTGGGTGCCACGCCGATCTGGAGGAGCGTGGGCCCGGCGGGCGCGGTCTCGATGTCGACGACCGTGACCTCCGGGGCGAAGCAGGCGAGGGCCGCCTCGGCGGCCTCCCGGGCACCGTCCCCGCCGGAGCCGCAGCCACAGCCGCCGCCCGCCTCGGCCCGCAGCGTCAGCCGGCCGGTGTCCTGGTCGAACCCCAGCACCTCCAGGTCCTGGCCCCGCAGGCTGTCCAGGGCGCGGCGGATACGGGTGTCGCGGTCCTCGGGGTGCAGATCGTGCAGGACGAGAAGGCTCGCGACGAGTTCGTCCCCGAGGAGCCGTGCGGCCGGGTCGCCGGGGCTCGCGGCCAGCAGCTGGAGGATGCGGGCGAGTCCGGAGCCGTAGAAGTCCATGAGGGACCGGACGAGTTCCTCGGCGGCGGTGGCGCCGGCCGGGTCGCCGTCGTCGGTGAGCCGGTCGAGGATCTCCTCGACGCGGCGGCCGGTCTCCTGCGCGGTCACGGCCCGCGGTACCGTCGGCGCGCTCATCCGCCCAGTCCGCTCAGGCCGGTGGGCACGTGCAGGGTCTTCACGGTCTTCCCGCCGCCGACGTACATGTGGACTCCGCAGGGCAGACAGGGGTCGAAGCTGCGGACGGCGCGCATGATGTCGATGCCCTTGAAGTTCTCCGGGGAGTTCTCCTCGAAGATCGGGGTGTTCTGCACCGCGTCCTCGTACGGTCCGGGGGTGCCGTAGCTGTCGCGGACGCTGGCGTTCCACGGAGTGGGCGGGTACGGGTGGTAGTTGGCGATCTTTCCGTCGCGGATCACCATGTGGTGGGAGAGGACGCCGCGGACGGCCTCGGTGAAGCCGCAGCCGATGCTCTCGTCCGGGACCTCGAACTTCTCCCAGGTCTGGGTGCGTCCGGCGCGGACCTCCTCGAGTCCCTTCTCCGCGCAGTGCAGGGCGACGGCGGCGGCGTACGCCTGGAAGTAGGTGCGGGCGCGGTTGCGTTCCAGCGCGTTGGACCACTGCGGGATCTTCCACTCGAAGGTGGTCTCCGGCTTGGTCATCGTGCGGGGCAGGTTGATGACCACGCTGTGGCCGGTGGCCTTGACGTAGCCGATGTCGACGAGTCCCGACAGGGCGGTGGACCACAGCCGGGCGATGGGGCCGCCGCCGGTGTCCAGGGCGAGGTGGTCCTTGCCGTCGAACCAGCGCGGGGACATCACCCAGCTGTACTTGTCGTCGAAGTTCCGCTTCTGCGGGGCGGGGATGGTGTGCTGGTTCCACGGGTGGCGCGGGTCGACGGGGTTGCCGAGCGGGTCGTGGGTGACGAACTGCTCCTGGCCCTCCCAGTCCTCGTAGTAGGAGCTGCCCAGCAGGATGCGGATGCCGAGGTTGATCTGGGTGAGGTCGTTCGTCACCAGCTTGCCGTCGACGACGACACCGGGCGTGACGAACATGCGCCGGCCCCAGTCCGTCATGTTGGCGTAGGTGAAGTCGCAGTACTCGGGGTCGTTGAGCGCTCCCCAGCAGCCGAGCATGACGCGGCGGCGGCCGACCTCCTCGTAACCGGGCAGGGCCTCGTAGAAGAAGTCGAACAGGTCGTCGTGCAGGGGCACGACCCGCTTCATGAACTCCACGTACCGCATCAGGCGGCTCATGTAGTCGGTGAACAGCTGCACGGAGGCGACCGTGCCGACACCGCCCGGGTAGAGCGTGGAGGGGTGCACATGGCGCCCCTCCATCAGGCAGAACATCTCCCGTGTGTAGCGGCTGACTTGGAGCGCCTCGCGGTAGAACTCGCCTTCCAGCGGGTTCAGCGAGCGCATGATGTCGGCGATCGTGCGGTAGCCGTGCTCGGCGGCGTGCGGAGCCTCGGTGCGCTCGGCGAGTTCGAGGACGCCGGGGTTGGTCTCCTTGACCATCTTCTCGCAGTAGTCGACCCCGACCAGGTTCTCCTGGAAGATGTTGTGGTCGAACATGTACTCCGCGGACTCGCCGAGGTTGAGGATCCACTCACCGAGGTGCGGGGGCTTCACGCCGTACGCCATGTTCTGCGCGTACACCGAGCAGGTGGCGTGGTTGTCGCCGCAGATGCCGCAGATGCGGCTGGTGATGAAGTGGGCGTCGCGAGGGTCCTTGCCGCGCATGAAGACGCTGTAGCCACGGAAGACCGACGAGGTGCTGTAGCACTCGGCGACCTTCTTCTGCTTGAAGTCGATCTTCGTGTGGATGCCCAGGCTGCCGACGATCCGGGTGATCGGATCCCAGGACATCTCCACCAGACCGGTACCGTCTCCGGCCGCCTTCGTCCTTGCCATGGTCGTTGCCGTGCCCTTCGTTGCGCGGGGGGTGCGGGTGTGGGGGTGCACGAAGCAGAGCGGGTCACTCGTGGCCGGCCGCGTGGGTCACGCGGCCGTCAGCCGTGGGAGGTCGTCACCAGGGCGGCCGGTAGCCGGTGCTGATCTTCTCCCCGGTGCGGCGCCACTTGGGCTCCTTGTCCACCGTCCGTGCCGTGATGGTCCGCAGCCTGCGGATCACGGAGCCGTAGACGGAGCTGCCGGTGCTGGACAGCTTGGCGCCGGGGGGCTCGTCCATGAACGGCATGAACTTGTCGGGGAAGCCGGGCATGGTGCAGGCGATGCAGATGCCGCCGACGTTGGGGCAGCCGCCGATGCCGTTCATCCAGCCGCGCTTGGGCACGTTGCACTTCACCACCGGGCCCCAGCAGCCGATCTTCACCAGGCACTTCGGCGAGTCGTACGTCTCCGCAAACTGGCCCTGCTCGTAGTAGCCGGCCCGGTCGCAGCCCTCGTGCACCGTGGCCCCGAACAGCCAGGCCGGGCGCAGCTTGTCGTCCAGCGGGATCATCGGGGCGGCGCCGGTCGCCTGGTAGAGCAGGTAGGTGAGGGTCTCGGCGAAGTTGTCGGGCTGGATCGGGCAGCCGGGCACGCAGACGATCGGGATGCCCGCCTTGGACTTCCAGTCCCAGCCGAGGTAGTCGGGGACGCCCATCGCGCCGGTCGGGTTGCCGGCCATCGCGTGGATGCCGCCGTACGTGGCGCAGGTGCCGATGGCCACGACGGCCAGGGCCTTGGGGGCGAGGCGGTCGATCCACTCGCTGGTCGTGATGGGCTGGCCGGTCTCGGGGTTGTCGCCGAAGCCGCACCAGTAGCCCTCGGGCTTGATCGCCTCGTTGGGGATGGACCCCTCGACGACCAGTACGAACGGGTCGATCTCGCCCCGTTCGCCCTTGAAGAACCACTCGATGAACGTGTCCGCGCCACCGACCGGACCGCACTCGAAGTCGATGAGCGGCCAGTGCACCTGGATCTTCGGCAGTCCGGGCAGCACACCGAGGACGATCTCCTCGATGCTCGGCTGCATGGCCGCCGTCAGCGCGACCGAGTCGCCGTCGCAGCTCAGGCCCGCGTTGATCCAGAGGATGTGGATCGTGGGCGTCTCGTCGGCGGGCGCGCCGGTGGTGTCCGTTGCGGATGCCGTGCCCTGCGTCGCCTCAGTCATGGGACCGCCTCCTGGGGAGGTAAGGGATGAAGGCCTTCTTTTCGGGCCTTCGCCTCTCTTCGTATCAGCCGTTCGGCTGCTCTGAGACATCGGAGAGCGCCGTTCCAGTGACGGGGGTCACACAGGGGACGGAGCCGTTCGGCGCAACCGGAGGACCGGCCGGATGTCCGGGAGGGTCCGCGAGATGCGCGGGGGTGGCCCGGGGCCGTTCCTTGCGGACGAACGCCCGGCGCAGCGCGTGGTACGGCGCGGCGGGGTCCTCGAAGGTGCGTCGCATCCGGTCCAGCTCCCGCTCACGGAACACCGCCAGCGGGGTGGCCGACTCCTGCCGGTCGAGTGCCGCCTTCTTCGCCAGGACGCGGGCCGCCGTCGCCGGGTGGGAGGCGAGCCGCGCCGCCAGGGTGCCGGCCTCCGGCGCGAAGTCGCCGGGCCCGCAGTCGAGCACCCGGTCCGCGAGACCGAGGTCCAGGGCACCGGCCGCGCTCACGGGCAGCGCCTCCCGCATCAGCCGTTCGGCCGCGGCGGCACCGACCCTGCGGGGCAGGGTGTACGTCCAGTACTCGGAGCCGTACAGCCCCATCAGGCGGTAGTGGGGGTTCAGCACGGCCCCGGCGCGGCACCACACCTCGTCGGCCGCCAGGGCGAGCATCACCCCGCCCGCCGCCGCGTTGCCCCCGACGGCGGCGACCACCAGCCGGTCCGTGGTGGTCAGGACCGCTTCGACGAGGTCGTCGATGGCGTTGATGTTCGCCCAGGACTCGGCGGCGGGATCGGCGGCGGCCTCGATGACGCCGAGGTGGATGCCGTTGGAGAAGAAGTCCCGCTCCCCGCCCAGCACCAGCACGGAGGTGGGGCGGGCGCGGGCCGCGCGGTAGGCGGCCAGGAGCCGTCGGCACTGATCGGTGCTCATCGCCCCGCCCGGGAAGGCGAAGGACAGGAAGCCCGCGTCGCCCTCCTCCCGGTAGCGGATGTCGCTCCAGGTGCCGTCGCGTCCGTCGGGCAGCGGCGGCAGGGGTAGGTCGGGCAGGGGCGGGAGCCGGTCGCCGAGGGCCCGCGCGGCGGGGAGTCTGAAGGTGGGCGGCCCGCCGGGCAGCCGTCGCGGGCGCAGTTCGGGGATCCATACGGCGCCGTCGGCGGTGGCGCGGCACACCGCCCCCGTCCGGGTGGCCAGCAGCTCGCCCGGCCGGCCGCGCAGCGCCCGCTCGGGATGGCCGCCGTGGAGGTACCACTCGCCGCCGAGCAGTTCGTCCAGCACGCCCGGCTGCGAATCGGCCGCGCGCAGTTTACGGACGACGGCCTCGGTGGAGTCCGCGTCCCAGTCGATGCGCCGGACGCTCTGGTCGAGATACGGCCTGACCCGCGGGGCCGCGCCCGCCAGGCCCTCGTGGTCCTGCCGGACCGGGACATGGGTGCCGCCCGCGAAGCGCTCCACGGCGAACAGCACGGCGGCGAGCGCCGCGTCGGCGACCTCACCGCGGTACAGGTCGCTCTTGGCCACGGGCGGGACCGGGCACGCCACCGAGGCCCACACGTCACCCGCGTCCATCTCGGCCTCGGCCTGGAGAACCGTCACCCCCCAGTGCCCGGCGCCCTCGTGGATCGCCCAGTCCAGGGAGGACGGGCCCCGGTCGCCCACCGGCCCCGGATGCACCACGAGGCAGGTGTACGCCGACCACACCTCCTCCGGGATCACCGTCTTCAGCATCGGCGCGACGACGAGCTCGGGGTCGTGCCGCCGCACGGTGTCCGTCAGTGGGACGTCGGGAAGGGCGAGTTCCACGGCCACCCTGTGGCCGCGGTCGCGCAGTTCGGCGTGGACACGCTGGGTGAGGCTGTTGAACGCGCTGGCCACGAGCAGGATGCGCACGGCTGCCTCCGGGCTGGTGGACGGCGGCCGGGCTTCGACCGCCGACCGCGATCCTGGGGCAGAACGGCCGTTCGCGCCCGGAACCGGACGGCAGGGTCATCCGAAAGCGGGGCCGGATCCGCCGACCGGCCTCACGGAGCGCCCGTGATGCGCTTCCATAGGGAGCGGGTGGCGCCGAAACCGGTCTCGTGCGTCCAGACATGCGTGCACCCGCTGCACTGGAGGTGCAGCAGACTGCCCGTGTTGGAGAGCAGATAACGCCAGTGCCGGGAGCAGCTGCGCCGCTGGGCGCAGTCCCCGCAGCCCTGGTGGTCGTCGCAGTTCGGGCAGGCGACCCAGGCCCGGCGGCCGATGTCCGCCTGCGGGTCAAGGGGCAGCATGGCCGCCCCCTCGGCGGGGCAGCACTCCGGCCTCGACGAGTTCGTCGTACACACGCTGCTGGTCCGCGTCGAGCCCGGAGTACAGCAGGGCGTACGCCTCTTCCTCACCGCGCAGCGCGGCGCCCGGGTCCCACTCGGGGCCGAGGGCGTCCAGGACGTGCGCGCGCCGGTGCATTTCGTGGGCCGTGAGGTCTACGGCGAACTCGACGGCAGCGGGGTCATGGGAGGACATGCCGTCGAAATTAGGTAACCCTTTCTCGCCGGGGCAAGAGCGGGTGGGAGAAGTCACAGCGGAGCGGCGGGCGGGCGAGGGGCGTCGCGGGCCTCAGGCGCCGGGCGGGCGAGGGGCGTCGTGGCGGTCAGGCGCCGGGCGGGCGAAGGGCGGAAATGACCAGGTCGACGGCCTGTCCGGCCCAGCCGTGGTGGCCGCCGCGGCCACCCAGGTAGTCGGCGTAGAAGGGGCCGAGCAGGGCGGAGACGGCCGCCTCCAGGTCGGCGTCCGCGCGGATCTCGCCACGGTCCCGGGCGCCCTCGAGGATCTCCCGCAGCAGGGCCCTGCGGGGCAGGACCGTGCGCTCGCGCAGCAGGGCGAGCAGGTCGGGGGTGTGGGCCTCCTCGGCCAGGCAGGTGCCGATCAGGGCCATGCCGCGCACCCGGCGGACCGTCTCGGCGAAGTCCTCCAGAACGGCCACCAGGTCGGTGCGCGTGTCGCCGCTCGCGGGCGGGGCGTGCACCATGCGCATGGCTTCCAGGGCGGCGGTGACCAGGTCCGCCTTGGTCTTCCAGCGCAGATGGATGGTCGACTTGCTGACCTGCGCGGCCGCGGCCACCTGGCTCAGGCTCATCCGGGTGTATCCGTGGGAGGCCAGGAGTTCGAGCGCGGCCTGGAGGATCGCCGCGTCCTTCTCCGCGGAACGGGGGCGTCCCGCGCTCCTGGCGGTGTTCGTCTCGCGCATTGCTGAAGGATAGAGCGATGCCGCACCGAGCGGTTCGGTACGGGTTCACGGTCCGGTACGGGCTCGCCGGTCCGGCGCACCCCACCGGTCGTGCCCCCGCCCGGTGCGGGCTCAGGCGTCCGTGCGGGCGCCCTGGATGTGGAAGTTGAACTGGTCGTGGCCGAGCGCGCCGTAGAGGCGCAGCCAGACCGGCAGCAGCATCTCGGTGCCGCGCGCGGTGCTGATGTCACCGAGGTCGATGATGTCGGCCTCGGGCCAGCCGAACTCGGCCAGCAGTTCGGTGACGTGCTTCTTGGCGCCCGCGTCGTCGCCGGAGACGAAGACGTTGTGCGGGCCGGCCACCCGGGACGGCTCCACCATGATCGCGGCGTTCATGGTGTTGAGCGTTTTGACGACCTTCGTCCCGGGGAGGGCGCGCTGGATCTGCTCGCCGAGACTGTCGGTGTTCACCGGGTCGAGGAACGGCGGAAAGCCCTGGGAGAAGTCCAGCGGGTTGGCGAGGTCCAGCAGGACCTTGCCCGCCAGGTTGTCACTGCCCGCGGCTTCGAGCGCCCGGAGCGAGCCGGTGCCGGAAGTGGTGTTGAGCACCGCCTCGCCGAAGGCCGCCGCCTGCGCGAAGTCCAGCAGCCGCACCCGCTCGTGCTCGGTCAGCCACTGGGCGAAGGGCGGGTTGCCGAAGGCGTCGGAGTCGGTCCGGGCGAGGGTGGCCCCGGTGTCCCGGGTGCCGACGACCACCTCGTGCCCCAGCGAGTCGAGCTTGGCGGCGAGGGTCCGGCCGACGCTTCCGGTGCCGAGTACTGCGTAACGCATGGGAATCCCTTTCGGAGAGTGGGGCGCCCGCGCGGGTCCGGGCGGGGCGCCTTCACTTGAGTAAAACTAAACCGAGTGGTTCGGTATTTCAAGAAGGCCGTGCGAGTTCACCGGGACGGCAGGCGGGCCCTGGCGTCCGTCGGCGCCGGCGGTCAGCCGTGGGCCGGCGCGCCCTCGGCCGACATCCGCTCCAGCCGGTGACGGCCGGCGGCGACCTGGGTCAGGGCCTCGCGCAGGCGGCCGAGCTCGGACTCGCGCTGGGCGCGTTCGGCCGCGCTGTCCTCCGCGGCCCGGCTGATCAGCTGTTCCTCCTCGTCGATCAGCGCGCTCACCGAGGCCAGCACCACGGCCCGTACGTCGTCGAACGCCGCGTTCACCTGGTCGGTCAGCCGTGGCAACGCGTCGGCGGGGAGGTCTCGCGGAGGGCTTCTCGCAGCAGATCGACGTGAGCCGGGTGCCGTACACCGCCCCTCCTGCTGACCCTGGGGTCGCCGCCGGCGCTACCGCACGCCGTGTTCCCCCGGCCGACGCCCCGTCCCGAGGCGGGGACGCCCGGGCCGCGCGGGCAGCGTCCGCCGGGGGTGAAGCGCTGGGTGAACATCGCCGACCCCGGCGACCCGGTCGCCATCCCGCCGGGCCTCGATCGCGCGTTCCACGACGTCGACCTCGACATCACCACGACGATCCACGGGGCGTTCGGCTTCCACCACGCCGAGAACTACATCCGGTGCGCTGCGACGGCCGAGCAGCTCGCGCCGCTCCTCACCCGGGCGGCGATCCCCGGCCGCCGCGCGGTGAGAAACGAACCTGTGGAGCTCGCACCGGGTGCCGCGTCTACGGCGGACTGACGGGACCGGCTTCGCACCCTCCCACCCCCTTGACACACGCGTGTCCGAATTCCACACTCTCTCCAACCGCTCGATGTTAACGCAAACACACAGTCGGCTCATGAGCACGACACGGCGGTCACCGTCGTTCCGGCCCACCGGCGCAGGGGGACGGTGGGCCGGAACGCGACGGCTCCGCGCTCCCGGCCGACCGGCGGAACCGCTCGTCACCTCCCCGTAAACAGGAGTCCGTACGCGCCCCGCCCGCACGGGTACGTCCGGGCTGCCGCGAGCGCATGGCCTCGTCAGCCATGTCCGAACAGCAAGAGGTAATCGATCATGTCTCGCAGAAGAACGCGGGCGTCAGCGGTTCTCGCCGCAATGACCGCCCTCCTCCTGACCCTGGCCGCTGCCCTCGGCACGGCGCACGCGGCCCCCGCGAGCATCACCAACGCCGCCCCGTTCACGGACACCGCGGGCGATCCCGTGCACGCGCATGGCGGCGGGGTCGTGAAGGTCGGCCAGTACTACTACTGGTTCGGCGAGAACCGCAACGCCGACAACACCTTCCGCTACGTCTCCGCATACCGGTCGACGGACCTCAAGAACTGGGAGTTCCGCAACCACGTCCTCACCCAGGCCACCGACCCCGAACTCCAGTCGGCCAACATCGAGCGGCCCAAGGTCATGTACAACGCCGCCACCGGCAAGTTCGTCATGTGGATGCACAAGGAGAACGCCAGTGACTACGGCGAGGCCCGTGCCGCCGTCGCTGTGTCGGACACAGTCGACGGCGACTACACCTGGCGCGGCAGCTTCCGCCCGCTCGGCCACATGTCCCGGGACATCACCACGTTCGTCGACACCGACGGCACCGGCTACATGATCTCCGCGGCCAACGAGAACGCCGACCTGCACGTCTACCGCCTCACCGCCGACCACACCGGCATCGACGTCCAGGTGCAGAAGCTGTGGTCCGGACAGTGGCGCGAGGCCCCGGCCCTGTTCAAGCGGGGCGGCGTCTACTTCCTGCTGACGTCCGGCGCCACCGGCTGGGCCCCCAACCAGCAGAAGTACGCCACCGCCACCAGCATCACCGGCACCTGGAGCGACCTGAAGAACGTCGGCGACTCCACCGCGTACCGCAGCCAGACCGCCTACGTCCTGCCGGTCCAGGGCACCAAGGGCACCGGCTATCTGTACATGGGCGACCGCTGGGGCAACTCCATGGGCCGCATGGTCAACGACTCGCAGTACGTGTGGCTGCCGCTGCAGTTCCCTTCCAGGACGACGCTGTCGATGGAGTACTCGCCGCAGATCACCATCGACACGGCCACCGGCTCGGTGACCGGCATGAATGCGGCCTGGGAGACACTCACGGCCCGCAACAGCGGCAAGTGCGCCGATGTGGCCGACTTCGACGCGGGCGACGGCGCCGGGCTGGTCCAGTGGGGCTGCGGCACCGGGGTGAACCAGCACTACTGGTTCAAGGAGGTGGGCACCACGGGCTACTTCCAGATCATGGCGCGACACAGCGGCAAGTGCCTCACCGTGGCCGACGCGTCCACCGCGGACGGCGCCCGGGTCGTCCAGCAGACCTGCAGCAGCGCGACCTCGCAGCAGTGGAAGCCCGAGGCGTCCGAGGCCACGGGCCATGTGAAGCTCGTCGCCCGGCACAGCGGCAAGTGCCTGGACGTGGCGAACTGGGCGGTGACCGACGGGGCGGTCGTGGACCAGTGGACCTGCGACGGCGGTCAGAACCAGCAGTGGCGGCGCACAGCCGTCTGACAGCGGGCGGCCCCGCCCGATCGCCCCTCCACCGGTGTGGTGGAGGGGCGATCCCCTGTGCGGCTTCGGAGGCGTCCACCGCGGTCGATGTCGGCGGTCAGCCCGGGATGCCGGCGGCGGGCCAGTTCTCCCGCACCGTGCGCACGGCCTTGGCCAGCTGTGTCTCGGCCGGGAAGGTGGGCGTGCCCTCGACCGTGGGCAGGCGCGAGGCCATCGCCGTGTCGAGCGTGCCGTTCTCCGCCATCACGTCCATCAGCACCGGCCGGGCGTAGTCCGCGAGCCGGAGGTTCTGGCCCTCGGGGCTCGCCAGGTACTCCTCCCACAGCCGGGCCGCGGCGGGGTGCGGTGCGTGTTTGTTGATGGCCTGGGCGTAGTACTGGGAGAAGCTGCCGTCGAAGGGGATGGACACCCGCCAGTCCACCTTGGTCCCGCGCAGCTGGTCGACGTGCTCCAGGTTGAGGAAGTCCCATTCGATGCTGATGGGTGTCTCGCCCGCGGCGATCGCCTTCGGGTTGGGGTTGTTCGGGTTGAAGTTGCCCACCTCGCGCAGTCGGGCGAAGAAGTCGATGCCCGGCTGGATGTCGTCGAAGGAACCGCCGTTCGCGAGCGCGGCCGCGTACACGGCGGCGAAGGCCGAACCGGCCGTGTCCGGCCTGCCGTTGAGCGCCACCATGCCCCGGTACTCGGGTTCCAGGAGGTCACGGAAGGACACCGGGCACGTCCGCACGCGGTTGGCGTCGCAGCCGATGGCCACATAGCCGCCGTAGCTGTTCGTCCAGCGGGCCTCCGGGTCCTTCTGGTTGTCGGCGATCTGGCCGAAGCCGCTGACCCGGTAGGGCGCCAGCAGGTCCTGGCGGGCGGCCGACTGCGCGAAGGAGTCGCCGAGGTCGAGCACATCGGGCGCGGACTCCTTGCCGCGCAGCCGCTTGATGTCGTCGATCTCCTGCTGGCTCGACCCGTAGGGATTGGAGTTGCGGACCTCGATGCCGTACTTCCTGGAGAAGCCGTCCATCAGCGCGCCGTAGTTGGCCCAGTGCCGCAGCAGGGTCGTGGTGTTCAGCCGGCCCTCCGCCTTGGCCGCCTTGATCAGTGCCTCCATGCCTCCGGCGTCCGCCGCGGAGGTGGCGGAGGACGGCGGAGCCGGTTCGTCGGAGCCGTCCGAGGAGCAGGAGAGCGCTGTGAGGGCGAGGCAGCCGGCGATCGCGGCTGCGCGGAGCCGACGGAAAGCGGTCACAACGCCTCCAGAAGGCCGCCGTCCTCGGGGTGTGGTCGGGGTGGATCTCAGGGTACTCGCGGACCCTGCGTTCCGCCGGGGAGAGCGGGGCCGCGGCGGACGGGCCCGGCCGGCCGCTCCCCGGGCGGGCCGGGCCCGGCTCACAGTTCGGCGTCGTCCCACTGACTCAGCAGCAGCTCGCCGAGATCCTCCCCGGGATCGGCGGGGCCGTGCAGAGCCTGCGAGGTCCAGAGCGTCTTGCCCCGGCCCGTGTAGCGCGTGCCCCACTGCTCGGCGTAGCGGGCGACGAGGAACAGCCCGCGGCCGCCCTCGTCGGTGTCCTTGGCCCGGCGGATGTGCGGCGAGGTGCTGCTGCCGTCGGACACCTCGCAGATGAGGGTGCGGCCGCGGAGCATGCGCACATGGATCGGGTCGCCGCCGTAGCGCACCGCGTTGGTGATCAGCTCGCTCAGCATCAGCTCGGTGGCGAAGGAGATCTCGTCGAGGCCCCACTCGGACAGCTTGCGCGCACAGGCGTTGCGGACCGGTCCCACGGCCGCGGGGTCCCGGGCCACGTCCCACTCGGCGACATCGGCCGCGTCCATGCGCCGGGCCCGCGCGACCAGGAGCGCCACGTCGTCGGAGGGCTTGGCGGGCAGCAGTGACTTCATCACCGTCGCACAGACGTCGTCGGGGTCGCGGGGCGGTCCGGACAGGGCCGCGCGCAGGGCGTCCAGGCCCTCGTCCAGGTCACGGTCGCGGTCCTCGATCAGGCCGTCGGTGTAGAGGGTGAGGGAGGTGCCTTCGGGCAGGGTCAGCTCGGCGGTCTCGACGGGCATCGAGCCGCCGAGGCCGAGCGGCGGCGAGGCGGGCACGTCGAGGAACTCCACGGTGCCGTCCGGGTGGGTCACGGCGGGCGGCGGGTGGCCCGCGGTCGCCGCGGTGAGCCGCCCGGAGACGGCGTCGTAGACGACGTAGAGGCAGGTGGCGCCGGTGATGGCCGGGTCGTCGCCCTCGGCGTCCTCGTCCGGTACGTCGATGCGGGTGACCAGTTCGTCGAGGTGCCCGAGGAGTTCGTCGGGGGCCAGGTCCAGGGAGGAGAAGTTGTGCACGGCGATCCGCAGCCGCCCCATGGTGGCGGCCGCGTGCAGGCCGTGCCCCACGACGTCGCCCATGACCAGGGCCACCCGCGCCCCGGGCAGCGGGATCACGTCGAACCAGTCGCCGCCCACCCCGGCCTGGGCCGGGAGATAGCGGTGCGCCACGTCGAGTGCGTCCTGCTCGGGCAGCGTCCGGGGCATCAGACTGCGCTGAAGCGTCACCGCCAGTCCGTGCTCGCGGGTGAAGCGCCGGGCGTTGTCGATGCTCACCGCGGCGCGGCCCGCCAGTTCCTCGGCGAAGTGCAGGTCCTCCTCGTCGAACGGCAGGGAGGCGCCGGACCGCCAGAAGTCCACCGCGCCCAGCACCACTCCGCGTGCCCGCAGCGGGACGACCGCGAGGGAGTGGATGCCGTAGCGCAGGATGCGTTCGGCGCGCTCGGGGTCCTGGTCGCGCCAGCCCGGCGAGCCGGCCAGGTCGGGCTCCAGCACGGACCGGCCGTGCCGCACGCTGGCGGCCATAGGCGTGCTCGGGGCGAAGCGGATCAGCTCGCCCACGCCGTAGAGGGGATGGTCCTCGGGCAGTCCCGCGACGGCGACCCGGCGCAGGACGGTGCTCGCCTCGGGCGGCTCCTCACCGGCCAGCACCGGATCGAGCAGTTCCACGGTGACGACGTCGGCGAACCGCGGCACCGCCGCCTCGGCGAGCTCCTCGGCGGTGCGTACGACGTCCAGGCTGGAGCCGATCCGGGTGCCGGCGTCGTAGAGGAGCCGCAGCCGGCCTCGGGCCACCTCGGCGCGCCCCGACACGGCCTGGAGTTCAGTGGTGTCGCGCAGGGTCACCACGCTGCCGTGGTGACTTCCGAACCGGGCCGTGAACCGCTTGTTGAACGCCAGCAGCCGGTCCGCCGCCAGGTGCACCTGGTCGGTGACGGTCCGTTCGGAGGCCAGCAGTTCGACGGTGCGCGCGTCCAGGCCGAGGTCGCTCACCTGGCGCCCTTCTACGCCGCCGGGCAGTTCCAGCAGCTGGCGTGCCTCGTCGTTGGCGAGGATCAGCCGGCCGTCGGAGTCGATGATCAGCACTCCCTCGCGCACCGCGTGCAGGACGGCGTCGTGGTGCTCGTACATCCTGGTCATCTCGGCCGGGCCGAGACCGTGTGTCTGGCGGCGCAGCCGACGGCTGACCAGGGCCGCTCCCGCCGCGGCCAGTGCGAGGGCACCGGCCGCGCTCGCCGTGAACATCGGCAGCTGGCGGTTGACGGAGTCCTGCACCCGCTCCACCGTCACGGGGGCGGACACGACCGCGACGACCTTGCCGCTGGGGTCCTTCACGGGTGCCGCCGAGATGACCGAGAGGCCCAGCGCGCCCTCGAAGGTGCGGGTGAAGGGCTTGCCCTCGGCCGCCTGGGCGTAAGGGCCGATGACGTGCTTGCCGAGCTGGCCGGGGTCGCTGTGGGTGAGGGTGACGCCGTCGAGCCGGTAGACGATGAGGGCGTCGACCCCGGCGGCCTTGCGGGCCTCCTCGGCCAGCGGCTGGAGCACGGCGGTCGGATTGCCGCTGTTCAGGGCCTCGCGCAGCCCCGGCGCGTGCGCGAAGGACTCCGCGGCGGCACGCGTACGGTGCCGGGCGTCGGCCATGGTGTCGCGCCGGGCCTGTACGACGAGGGCAGCGAGGGCGGCGGCGACGAGCAGGGCCACCAGCACCAGCTGGAGCAGGAACACCTCGCGGGCGACGCTGCGCCGGTGCGGCCAGTCCCACCACCGCCGAGCGCCCGGCCGCCCGCCCCTGTCCGGGCCGGGCCGCTCCCCGTCACCGCTCTCGGCGGCGCCGGGCGAGCCCGGTCCCGCGGAGCGGCCCGGAGATCCGGTGGCCCGTCGTCGCCAGGGACGACGGGCCCAGTGCGCGCTCATGAACCTCATTTATCCCGCTTTATCCGTACGGTGGCAAGAAGCGCCCGGCGGGGCCCGGAAAGAGGTGCTCAGAACTGGGGGTGCCGGCCGGGAAGGCCGGGGACGACGGATGCGGAGTCGGCCCCGGCCTCTTCGCGACGTCACTCGGTGACGGTGAAGCCCTGGTCCTTGCCGTACTTCGCGCTGGTCCGCTGCCAGTTCTTCAGGCCGTCGGTGAGCTGCGTCGAGGAGACGTACGCCTTGCCGACGGTGTCGTTGAAGACGGAGTTGGCGTACACCTGGAAGGGCAGGTACGACCAGTCGGGTCCGACGTTGCGCGCGGACTCGGCGAAGATCTCGTTGGCCTTCTGACCGCCGAAGTAGGGGAACTCGGTCTTCAGGAAGGTGTCCGACTCGAGGTCCGCGCGGGTGGCGGGGAAGGCGCCCTCGGCGACGCGGCCGCTCGCGCCGGCGCCGGTGGTGGCGTACTCCATGAAGGCGTAGGCGAGTTCCTTGTTCTCGGCCGCCTTCGGCATCGCCAGCGAGCTGCCGCCGTTCTCGGCGGTCGCGGTGTCGCCCTTCGACCACTGCGGGAGCGGGGCGACCCGCCAGTCACCGGACGCGGACGGAACGCCCGAGGTGAAGTTGGCCGGCATCCACGCCCCGATGGAGAGGGTGGCTATCGAGCCGTCCGAGAGGCCCTTGTACCAGGCGTCGCTCCAGGAGGAGATCGGCGCGACGAGCTTGTCGTCGAGCAACTTCTGCCAGGTGTCGGTGTACTTGGCGGTCCCGGCGTCACCGAAGTCGATGGTGACGTTCGTGCCCTCGGTCTTGTAGGGGCGGCCGCCCGCCTGCCAGATCAGGCTCGTGGTGGCGCCCGCGTCACCGGTGTCGTTGGTGATGAACACCTTGGGATCCGCCTTGTGCAGCTCGCGTGCCGCCTCGACGTACTCGTCCCAGGTCGTCGGCACCTTCACGCCGTGCTTGTCGAAGACCTTCTTGTTGAAGAACAGCGCCATCGGGCCGGAGTCCATGGGCAGCGCGTACACCGACTTGTCCGTGGTGACGGCGTTCCACGGGCCCGGCGTGAAGGTCTTGTCGTACTTGCCCGCCCCGTAGCCGGACAGGTCCTCGACCGACTCGGCGATGGAGAACTGGCCGAGGGCGTAGTACTCGACCTGCGCGACGTCGGGCACTCCGGAACCGGCCGCGATGGCGTTCTGGAGCGCGGTGTACTGCTTGTCACCGGTGCCCGCGTTGACCAGCTCCACATCGACCTGGGGGTACTTCTTCTCGAAGTCCGCGGCCGCCTTCTTCAACGTGGGCTCCCAGGCCCACACGGTGATCTTTCCGCCCTCGCTCAGGGCGGACTTCACATCGCCGGGTCCGGCCGCGGAGTCACCGTCGGACGAGGACCCGCACGCCGTGGCGCCGAGGGAGAGGGCTGACACCACGGCGAGGGCGCCGAGCAGTCTGCGGGTGAGGTTCGTTCTCATGGGACTGTGCTCCTGGTCGGATGTGCGGGTGGGACGGACGCGGGGGGACGGGTGGTGAACCGGGGGGCGTGGGGGACGGCGGGGATCTACGTGGGGGTTGAGGGGCGCCGAGTGGCGGACGTGCGCGGCGCGGTCACTCCTTGACGCTGCCCGCGGCCAGTCCGGACTGCCAGTACCGCTGGAGCAGCAGGAACGCCGCGACGATCGGCACGATGGTGAGCAGCGAGCCGGTGATGATCAGGTCGAACACGGCCTCGCCGCCGGCGGTCTGCGCCTGGGCGTTCCATGCGTTCAGGCCCAGGGTCAGCGGGTACCAGTCGGGGTCCTTCAGCATGATCAGCGGCAGGAAGTAGTTGTTCCAGGTCGCCACCATGGAGAAGAGGAGCACGGTGACGGTGCCGGGCATGAGCAGCGGCATCACGATCCGGACGAAGGTCCGCACCTCGCCGGAGCCGTCGATACGGGCCGCCTCCAACAGCTCGGTGGGTACGGCCTCCGCCGCGAACACCCACATCAGATACAGCCCGAACGGCGAGATCAGCGACGGGACGATCACCGCCCAGGGGGTGTTGGTGAGGCCCATCTCGCTGAACATCAGGAAGGTGGGGACCGCCAGGGCCGTGCCGGGGACCGCCACGGCGCCGATGACCACCGCGAACACCGCGCGGCGCCCGGGGAAGTCGAACTTCGCCAGCGCGTAACCGCCGAGCACGGCCAGGACCGTGGAACCGCCCGCGCCGAGGACGACGTACAGCATGGTGTTGAGCAGCCAGCGCAGGAACACGCCGTCGTCGTAGGTGAGGGTGCGGCTGATGTTGTCCCACAGGTTGAAGTCGTCGGCGAACCACAGCCCGAAGGAGTCCTGGAGGCCGGTCTGGGTCTTGGTCGCGTTGATCACCAGCCAGGCCAGCGGGAGCAGGGTGTAGAGCAGGACCAGACCGGTCAGCAGGGTCAGGGGCAGGCTGCGGCGCGGGGCCGACGCGATGTGCGGGCGGCGTCGGCGGCGGGACGCTCCGGCGGCGCGGGTGGGTGGGGCCGCGCGCCGGTGGGTGGTGGGCGGGGTGGCGGGGTGGGCGGAGTCCGCCGACGTGGACACCGCGGGCCCGGCGTCCGTGAGGTCGGGGGTGGAGGAGGTCATCGCTCAGCCTTCCGCATGCCGCGCAGCTGGACCGCGTAGGCGATGATCGCCGTGATGACACCCATCACGATCGCCACGGTGGCCGCGTAGTTGTGCTGCTGCCCCGAGAAGGACAGCGAGTAGGTGTAGAGGTTCGGGGTGAAGTCGCTGGTGATCGCGTTGGGGGCGAGCTTCTGGAGGATGCTCGGTTCGTTGAACAGCTGGAAGCTGCCGATGATCGAGAAGATGGTGGCGATGACCAGCGCGCCGCGGATGGCGGGGAGCTTCACCGAGGTGATGATCCGCCACTCGCCGGCGCCGTCGATGGCCGCCGCCTCGTACAGCGACTTGGGCACGACCTTCAGCGCCGAGTAGAAGATCAGCATGTTGTAGCCGACGAACTCCCAGGTCACGATGTTGCCGATCGAGGCGAGCACGAGTGACGGGGAGAGCGGGTCGGGCAGCGACACCGCGAAGGCGTCGTTGATGTTGCCGACCAGACCGAAGCGCGTGCCGTACATGAAGCCCCAGATCAGGCTGGCGACCACGGCGGGCACGGCGTACGGCAGGAAGATCGCCACCCGGAAGAAGCCCTTGCCCCAGAGGCGGCCGCTGTCGATGGCGAGGGCCACCAGCAGCGCGATGCCCAGCATCACCGGCACCTGGATCAGCAGGAACAGTCCCACCCTGGCGAATCCGTCCCAGAACCGGGTGTCGGTCAGCGCCTCGCGGTAGTTCTCCAGGCCCACGAACGAGGTGCCGCCGATCAGCCGGTCCTGGAACAGGCTGAGGTAGACGGCGTACGCGATCGGGGCGAGGAAGACCAGGGCGAAGACGGCGACGAACGGGCCGGCGAAGCCCCAGCCCACCAGGGCCTCCTTTCGGAGGCGGATGCGGGTGCGACCACGGGACGGTGGTGTCGCCGTCACGGGTGTCGACTGGATCGTCATGGAGGGTCCTTGCGTCGTGTGACCGTCCGGACCGGGCCGGAGAGAGCGGCGTCCGGAGGCTGGGTAACGGCCCTGCCGAAGGGCTGACCGATGATCGATGTTTACGTAATCATCGGTAGCGTGATGGTGGCACTACCGATGGTGGGCGTCAAGCGTGAAGTCAGCCCGAGCAAGGGGATTCTGGTGCCGAAGGGGCCGCGAGGGGGCCGGCCCTGGGAGACCGGTGGGCACCCAAGAGGGGCGTCACCGACAAAAGCGGCTTCCGGAGGCGCTTCTTCCGTTGTGAGCGTAAACGGGGTTCTGTGCTACGTGAACCGGTCGGACCGGGCGAATTGCCTCCGGCGGGTGGGGGGTGGGGTGACGGCGGCCGTCGGCGGGGTGCGGCTTCGTCGCGCCCGCTCGCGCAGTTCCCCGCGCCCCTTCGAGGCACCTCGGGCGCCACCCACCGTCCCCAAGGCGCGCCCGGTCCGTGGCCGCTCGCGCAGTTCCCCGCGCCCCTCAAAACTGCGTCGGCCCCCGCCCCCTCAGAGACACGAGGACCTACGCGAACAATCAAGACGGACCGGCACCCGAAAACCGCCCCGCACACCCACCCCCCCAGGGGCGCGAGGAACCGCGCGAACAACCACGACGGACCCGCACCGTCAAAGCACGCAGCCCGCCCCAACCCCCCTCAGGGGCGCGGGGAACTGCGCGAACCACCACGACGGACCCGCGGCCAGGGCAGGCGTCCACGCACCCGCCGCGCGGAGACACACAGGTCAGGACATGCCGGGCCGCGGCGCCGCCGTACTCTCGCGCACGATCAGCTCCGGCTCCACCGCCAACCGCCGAGGCCCTTCCGTCCGCCCCTCGATCTGATCGAGCAGCAGCGTCACACAGTGCCGGCCGACGACCTCGAAGTCCTGCCGGACGGTGGTGAGCGGCGGCAGGAAGTACGCCGCCTCGGCCACGTCGTCGAAACCCACGACGCTGACGTCCTCGGGGATACGGCGCCCGGCCCGGTGCAGGGCGAGCATCACCCCGAGCGCCATCTGGTCGTTCGCCGCGAACACGGCGGTGACCTCGGGCCGCCGGGCCAGCTCCTGCCCGATGCGGTAGCCGGACTCCGCGGTCCAGTCGCCGTAGGAGACGGGCGGCATGGGGATGCGGGCGGCGGTGAGCGTGCGGTGCCAGGTCTCGGCGCGACGGCGTGCGGCGAACGAGTCGTGCGGCCCGGCGACGTGCCAGACCGTGCGATGCCCCAGGTCGAGGAGGTGCTTCACCGCGCTGCGGGCGCCGTACGCCTGGTCGAAGTCGACGTTGGGGTAGCGGTGACCGGTTTCGCCGTCGGCGACGACGATCGGCATGGTCGGGGGCAGCTGGAGCGACGGCGTGTCCAGGATCTGGGACTCGACGAGGACGATGCCGTCCACGGACTGGAGCATCAGATGCCGGAACGCCTTGCGGACGGCGGCCTCCGTCTGCGCGCGGACCCCCATGAAGTTGATGGAGAAGTCGGCCTCGCGGGCGGCGTCGGCGACGGCGGCGAGGGTGCGCGCGTTGCCGTGCGCGCCCACGTCGAAGCTGACCACGCCGATCGCGCCGAAACGGCCCGTGACCAGGGCACGGGCGGCACTGTTCGGCCGGTAGCCCAGGACCTGCATGGCGGCCAGCACCTTCTCGCGCGTGGCCTCGTCGACGTTGTCCCGGTTGTTGGCGACCCGGGAGACGGTCTGCGAGGACACGCCGGCCATCGCCGCGACGTCGGCCATGGAGGGCCATTGCCGGGCAGGCCGTGATCGCGCCGAACGCGTCTTCTTCTCTGTCGCCATCTCGCGGACCTTCTGCCGGTGTTCTCAGGTGCTGGCGGCGGCCTGACAGACGTATGCCAGCAATACCCCAGCGATGTTGGCGCAAACATGATCAAAGGTCAAACGTGACCCAGTCCTGCGCGACTCCTTGACAGCCCGAACCGTCACTCCCAGACTCTCCCCCCGAACCGCTCGTGTTTACGTGAACATCGGAAGGCACCTCTTCGACGACACACGACCGGTCGGCCTTTCCATGGCATGCCGAGAGCCGCTTCGGCATGCCCTCCTCCACCACGCGCCGTCCTCATCGGCCGCGTGCTCCCCGGCACGTCCCGGCCTGTCACGGGCCCGGTCCTGCCCTTGAGCCCCACGAGGTACGCGATCATGCGACGCACACCCCTCGGGACGACCACGGTGCTCACCGCGCTGTGCGCTCTCCTTCTCTCGCTCCTCGGCGCCATGGGAACCGCCCATGCCGCGCCCGTCACCCTCACCAACGCGACCCAGTTCACCGACCCCAACGGCAACCCCGTGCACGCCCATGGCGGCGGGGTCGTCAGGGTCGGCCAGTACTACTACTGGTTCGGCGAGAACCGCAACGCCGACAACACCTTCCGCTACGTCTCCGCGTACCGGTCGACGGACCTCAAGAACTGGGAGTTCCGCAACCACGTCCTCACCCAGGCCACCGACCCCGAACTCCAGTCGGCCAACATCGAGCGGCCCAAGGTCATGTACAACGCCGCCACCGGCAAGTTCGTCATGTGGATGCACAAGGAGAACGCCAGCGACTACTGGGAGGCCCGAGCCGCCGTCGCCGTCTCCGACACCGTCGACGGCGACTACAGCTGGCGCGGCAGCTTCCGGCCCCTCGGTGAGATGTCCCGGGACATCACCACATTCGTCGACACCGACGGCACCGGCTACATGATCTCCGCCGCGCGAGACAACGCCGACCTGCACATCTACCGCCTCACCGCCGACTACACCGGCATCGACGCCCAGGTACAGAAGCTGTGGGCCAACGCGTACCGCGAGGCCCCCGCCCTGTTCAAGCGGAACGGCGTCTACTTCCTGCTGACCTCGCACGCCACCGGCTGGGCCCCCAACCAGCAGAAGTACGCCACCGCCACCAGCATCACCGGCACCTGGAGCGACCTGCAGGACGTCGGCGACTACCGCACGTACGACTCGCAGACCGCGTACGTCCTGACCGTCCAGGGCACCGCGGGCACCTCGTACCTGTACATGGGCGACCGCTGGGGCAACTCCATGGGCGGCATGGTCAACGACTCGCAGTACGTCTGGGCGCCGCTGCGCTTCCCGACGGCGACCACCATGATGATGGACTACTACCCCGAGCTCACCGTCGACGCCGTCGCCGGCACGATCCAGGGCTCCGGGACCTGGGAGACCCTGTCGGCCGTGCACAGCGGCAAGTGCGCCGACGTGGCCGACCGCTCGACGGCCGACGGTGCCGCGCTCATCCAGTGGTCCTGCCAGGGCAGCGTCAACCAGCAGTTCTGGCTGAAGAGCGTCGCCAGCGGCCGGGTGCAGATCATCAGCCGGTTCACCGGCAAGTGCCTCGACGTCGATGCCGCCTCGACCGCCGACGGGGCCCGTGTCGTCCAGAACCGCTGCGACGGCTCCACCCACCAGCAGTGGACCGTGAAGTCGAGCGCCGGCCGCGTCGAACTGGCCGCCCGCCACAGCGGCAAGTGCCTCGACGTGACCGGCTGGTCCCAGGGCGACGGCGCCGTGCTGGAGCAGTGGACCTGCAACGGCGGCGACAACCAGAAGTGGCGCCGCACGGCCGCCTGACCGGCCGGCACCCCGAGGACACCGCCGGAGCCCCGCCGTCCACCCTGACCCGGCGGCGGCGCTCCGGCGGGCCAACGCATCCCGTCCGCCGGGCCCACCCTCACCACCGGGCCCGGCGGGCGGGGCACGCACTATCCCTCACCACCCTCCCCGAAAGGAGACAGACGTGTCGCACACGTCCCCGAGCCCACGGCCCGGCACTCGACGACGCCTCACGCGCGCGCTGCGCGCCGCCGCGCTCGCCGGCACCGCCGCCGCCCTGGCCCTGCCCGCTCTCACCGCTCCCCCGGCCGCCGCGGCCGAGGCCGGGCAGGCGCTGACCGTCCGCCTCGACCCCAGTTACCAGCAGCCCGCGTTCGAGGGCTGGGGCACGGCGCTCGCCTGGTTCGCCAATGTCACCGGAGGCTGGCCCGACGCCCGGCGCAACGCGCTCGCCGACGCGCTCTACGGCGCCGACGGACTCGGCTTCACCGTCGCCCGCTACAACATCGGCGGCGGCGACAGTCCCGAGACCACCCCCTACATGCGCGCAGGAGGCGCGGTGCCCGGCTACTGGAACCGGCCCGGCCCGGAGAGCCCCGACTGGTGGGACCCGGACAACCCCACGCACTGGAAGTCCGACGCCGACGCCAACCAGCAGTGGTGGCTGAGCGCGGCCGAGGCCCGTGGCGCCGACACCTTCGAGGCATTCTCCAACTCGGCCCCCTACTTCATGACCAACAGCGGCCTGGTCTCCGGCAACTGGGACGGCAACCAGGACAACCTCCGGTCCGACCAGTACGACCGCTTCGCCGCCTACCTCACCGGCTCGCTGCGCCGCGCCGAGCAGTCCACCGGCGTCACCTTCGACTCGATCTCGCCGATCAACGAGCCGAACACCGACTACTGGCACGCCGGCGGCCGCCAGGAGGGCTCGCACTGGGAGCCCTCCTCCCAGGCCCGCATGTACACGACCCTGCGCACCGCTCTGAACGCCCAGGGCATCACCACGCCCATCGCGGCGATGGACGAGACCAACCCCGACCGCTTCCGCACGAACTGGGACTCCTATACCGCCTCGGCCCGCGGCGCGGTCGGGCAGCTGAACACCCATACCTACGGCACCAACGGACGCACCGGTGTCCGGGACATCGCCAAGGGCGAGAAGCGGCCGCTGTGGATGTCCGAGGTGGACCTCGGCGGCAGCATCGGGCAGAGCTTCACCGACATGAGCCCCGCGCTGGACCTGGCCGGGCGCATCAACGCGGACATCCGCGAGCTGGAGCCGCGGGCCTGGGTGCTGTGGCAGGCCGTCGAGGACTACGAGAACATGACCCCGGGCCGGGAGAACTCCAACTGGGGCCTGATCCAGACCGACTTCACCCCCGAGGACGCGGCCACCGAGCCGCTGCGCAAGAACAAGAAGTACTGGGCGATGGCCCAGTACAGCCGCTTCGTCCGTCCCGGCGCCAAGGTCATCGCGACGGACGACCCGGACACCTTCGCCGCGTTGCGTCCCGACGGTGGTGCGGTCGTCGTCCACACCAACTCCTCCGGCTCCGACCGTGAGGTCACGCTCGACCTCGACGGGTTCGCCACCACCGCGGGGGCCGTCGAGCGCTACACCACCGACGCCACGCGCAACGTGGAACGCGGCAGCGACCTCCAGGCCGGCGGCACCCTGCGGGCCACCGTCGGCACGGGCTCGGTCACCACGTTCGTGCTGCCGGGTGTCACCGGCGTCGACACCACCGCCGCCTCCGCCCCGGTCGGCGGGCCCCGGCAGCTGCTGAACGACCGCAGTGGCCTGGCCCTCAGCACCTACACCACGGGAGGCAAGACCGTTCCCGTGCAGCGCGCGAGCAACCCGGCCGACCAGGCCCAGCAGTGGACGTTCACCAAGCTGTCCGCGTCCGACTGGGGCAACACCGCCGCCTACCGCATCACGAGCGTCAAGACCGGCAAGGCGCTCTCGGTCTCCCAGGGGGCACTCGGTTTTGCCTCCCCCGGCACCTCCACGGCACAGCAGTGGATCCGCTCCACCACCGGTGACGGGCACGCCACCCTCGTCAACGCGGCGTCCGGTCTGCTGCTGGAGGTCGTCGCGGAGTCGACCGCCGAGGGCGCACCGGTGGGTGTCTACCGGCCCACGACCGGCTCCCACCAGTCGTGGACGTTCCGCGCCACGGCCCCCGACAGCTGGCGCAAGGCCACCTTCCAGCACAGCGGCAAGTGCCTCGGTGTGACCGGTGCCTCCACCGCCGACGGCGCCTCGGGCGCGCAGTTCGCCTGCACCGGTGCCACCAGCCAGCAGTGGGCGCTGCGCCCGTCCGGCTTCGGCTACGTCACTCTGGTCGCCCGGCACAGCGGCAAGTGCCTGGACGTGACCGGGGAGTCCCTCGCGGACGGCGCGGCCGTGTTCCAGTACGGCTGCAACGGCGGCCGCAACCAGGAGTGGGCGGTCCGTGACGCCGGGGACGGCACGTTCACCCTCCGGGCCCGGCACAGCGGCAAGTGCCTCGGGGTGCAGAACGCCTCGACGGGCGAGGGGGCGTTCACGGTCCAGCAGACCTGCTCCGGCTCGGCGGCGCAGCGGCTGACGCTGGGCTGACGGTCCGCGGGGCACGAGGGGGGCCGGGCACCGACGACCATGTCGGTGCCCGGCCTCGTGCCGTGCTCCGGGGGCCGGGGTCACTCCTCCGTGGGGCCGAGGTCCGCGGTCTCCCGGAGGGAGACGGTGCGTGCGCGGGGGGCGGCGTGCAGCTCCAGCACCACGATCTCGTTGGTGCCGGCGCGCAGGACGGGCGCGGGGACGTAGAGGGACCGCTGCGGGCCGCGTGACCAGTAGCGGCCCAGGGGGAAGCCGTTGATCCAGGCGTTGCCCTTGGTCCAGCCGTCGAGGTGGAGGAAGGTGTCGGCCGCTTCGGCGAGGTCGAAGGTGCCGCGGTGCAGGACCGGCCCGGTCGGGGTGACGGTGGTCGGTGCGAAGGGCACCTCGGCCAGGGAGGCGAGGGGCAGCGGACGGCAGGTCCAGCCGGTGAGTCCGGTGCCGTCCAGGAGCACCTGTCCGGGCAGGCCCTTGCGGTCGTGGATGCCCTGGCCGTAGTTCACCCGGCCCTGGTTCTCCACCAGCAGGGTCAGCCGTGCGCCGCCCGGCGGCACGGTGAAGGCGAGGGCGTGCTCATGGCTCTCGCGTTCCAGCACGCCCACCGGCTGCCCGTCCAGGAAGACCTGGGCGCGGTCGCGGACGTGCTCGACCTCCAGCAGGGCCGCTCCGGCGCGCTCCAGTCGCGTCTCGTAGAGGACGAACCCGAAGTCCTGGCCGAGCTGTTCCATCGTCAGCGGCCGCTCCGACTCGACGGCGTCGCCGAACACCTCGGCGCATCCCAGCAGTTCGGCGCTGTCGGTGAGGCGGACGGAGCCGAGGGCGAGTTTGGGGCCGGGTGCCGGAACGGGTTCGGCGGGCACGGGCGCGTACTTGGCGATGATCTCGCGGAACGCGGTGTACTTGTCGGTGGGGTCGCCGGCCTCGTCGAGCGGGGCGTCGTAGTCGTAGGAGGTGACGGTGGGCCGGTAGGTGCCCTTGTCGTTGGCTCCGTTGGTGAAGCCGAAGTTGGTGCCGCCGTGGAACATGTAGAAGTTCACCGAGGCGCCGGTGGCGAGGAGCTCGTCGAGTTCGCGGGCCGCCTGGTCGGGGTCGCGGACCACGTGGTGGCCGCCCCAGCGGTCGAACCAGCCGATCCAGAACTCCGTCGTGAGCAGGGGCGATTCGGGCCGCCCGGCGCGAAGTCCGGCGAGGTGGTGGGCCGAGCGGCTGCCGAAGTTGGCGGTGGCGAGGACTCCGGGCAGGGCACCGCGTTCGAGGTCGGCGGGCTGGTCGCAGGTGAACAGCGGGACGTCGACGCCGGTGCGCCGGAGGGTGGCGGCGAGGTGTTCCAGATAGGCGGTGTCGTCGCCGTAGGCGCCGTACTCGTTCTCCACCTGCACGGCGAGCACGGGGCCGCCCCGGGTGGCGAGACGGCCGTGCAGCGGGGTGAGCAGGCGGGTGAGGTAGTCGTCGACGGCGGCGAGGAACCGCGGGTCGCGTGAGCGCAGCCGGATGTCGGGCTCGGCGAGGAGCCAGGAGGGCAGTCCGCCGCCCTCCCACTCGGCGCAGATGTACGGGCCGGGCCGCAGCAGCACGTGCAGGCCCTCGGCGGCGGCCAGGTCCAGGAAGTGCGGCAGGTCGAGCGGGCCGGTGAGCTCGAAGCGGTCCGGGCGCGGCTGGTGCAGGTTCCAGGGGACGTACGTCTCCACGGTGTTCAGGCCCATCAGGCGTGCCTTGCGCAGCCGGTCGGCCCACTGGCCGGGATGGACACGGAAGTAGTGCAGCCCGCCGGACAGCAGACGGAACGGCTTTCCGTCGAGCAGGAAACCGGTGCGGTCTATCTCAAGTTCGGCCATGGACTGCGTGCTCCTGAAGCGTCAAGGGAGTGCGTGCGGTATCACCGCTCACCAGTATGTTTACGTAAACATCTACGCATGACAAGCCCCGTCGCCCCGCACCCCGCGCAAGGACGGAGAAAGCGCATTCCTCCGCACTTGCCTCATTCACCCACGTCAAACCCCTTGACGGAGCCCCGCACTGCCTGTGTGATGTGTCGCGTCGCGTTCGAACATGTTGAGTTTTGAGACACGCACCCTTCAGAAGGGTGCAGTTTCGCGCCAAATGCACTGTTGGTTCACTCACACCGAACCTTTTCGAACAGCGCCCGTCCCAGCACAGCGCCCGTCCCCGCACCACGCCCGTCCCCGCACCACGCCCGTCCCCGTACAGGCCCACGGCCAGGCGTCCCGGCGGCGCCCGAGCGCGCCGGCTTCCAAGGAGAACCCGCACATGAACCGATCCCACCGCGCCCGCGCCGCCGCGGCCGCCGGCCTGCTCCTCACGCTCGGCCTCACCACCGCGTGCTCCTCCGGCAAGGAGACCACCACCGACGCCGCCGCCCCCGTGCGCGCCGACGGAGAGATCTCCCTGACGTACCTTCAGAAGCAGGGCGACCAGGAGTACTTCGTCGGTGAGGCGGCCGGGGCCAAGGCCAAGGCCGAGGAGCTGGGCATCGACCTGAAGGTCGTCAACCTCGGCAACGACGCCAACAAGACCATCAGCGAGGTGCAGGCCGCCATCGCGCAGAAGTCCGACGGCCTGATCGTCGTCGTGCCGGACCCGGCCGTGGGTCCGCAGGTCGTCCAGACCGCCCGTGACGCCGGTGTCGCCCTGCTGACCTCCGACGACCAGATCTGCAGCACGGGTCCCGACCCGTCCGTCTGCGGCAAGGGCGACCTGGTCCCCCGGATCGGGTTCAGCGGCCGGCAGATGGGCGGCGAGGTCGGCAAGCGGGCCGCCGAGGAGTTCGAGAAGGCCGGCTGGAAGGCCTCCGAGACCCGGGTGCTCTCGGCGTGGAAGCAGGACGTCACGGTGTGCGGCGACCGGGTGAAGGCGGCCGGGGCGGCGTTCGACTCCGCGGTGCCCGGGGTCAGGACCATCGACGTGGCCACCGACAACACCCCGACCGGCGCCCAGGACAAGGTGGCCGCCACGATCACCGCCAACCCGTCCGTGAAGAACTGGGTGATCTGGGGCTGCAACGACGAGAACGTCAGCGGCGGCGTCACCGCGCTCCAGAACGCCGGCATCGCGCCCGACCGCATCATCGGTGTAGGTCTCGGCGCCTATCTGGCGTGCAAGGAGTGGCAGTCCGGCAAGCCCAGTGGCATGAAGGCCGCCCTGTTCATCAACGGCAAGGACGTGGGCGCGCTGGCCGTGCAGACCATGTACGACCGGCTGAGGAACGGCAAGGAGTTCCCGGCCGAGGGCTTCGCCCCGACGACCATGGTCGACGCCGGGACGTGGAAGTCCAGCGGGCTGACCTGCGGGTGACGGCGGGCGGCCGGGGGCCGTCGTCCGGGTCGGGCCGACCGCGGACGTCACAGCGTCCTTCGCCGTCGACGTGGTCCGGCCGCCACGCCCCCTGAACACCGCCCGCACCTGAACCGCGCCCCGGCCGCCCCCTGTTGCCCCCTCCGCCGGCCGGGGCGCACCTCCCCAGCACATCTCGACCGAGGTGATCCATGACTCTCCCCCACAGCCCCGGCCCGCCCGCCGCGGACCCCGTCCGGCCCGTCGTCGGCGTACGCGGTGTCGGCAAGCGCTTCGGCGCCGTCCAGGCACTCGCCGATGTGACGCTCGGCTTCCCCGCAGGTCAGGTCACCGCCCTGATGGGTGAGAACGGGGCCGGCAAGTCCACCCTGCTGCGCATCCTCACCGGTGACCATCCGCCCACCGAGGGCGAGTTGCTGCTCGACGGGCGGCCCGTGACCTTCGGCTCCCCCGCCGAGGCCCGGGCGGCGGGCATCCGGATCATCCCGCAGGAACCGGAGATCGTCCCGCACGTCAGCGTCGCCGAGAACGTCTTCGTCGGGGCACTGCCCCGACGGGCCGGCCGGTTCCTCGACCGGGCCGCACTGCACCGGCGGACGGCCGAGGACCTGCGCCGGCTGGGCTTCGCCGACGTCCTCGACCCCCGGCTGCTCGGTTCCGAACTGACGCCCGCACAGCGCCAGTTGGTGGAGATCCTGCGTGCTCTGACCGGTGACACCCCGCCGCGGCTGATCGCCTTCGACGAGCCGACCTCCTCCCTGTCCGACCACGAGGTCGAGTCGTTGTTCGCGCTGATCCAGCGGCTGCGGGACCAGGGCATCGCCGTCGTCTACGTCTCCCACCGTATGCAGGAGATCTTCCGGCTGGCCGACCGCGTCGCCGTACTGCGCGACGGCACCTCCGTCGGGGTCGTGGACGCCGGTGACATCGACGAGCGCGGACTCGTCCGCATGATGGTCGGCCGCGATCTGTCGGCCATGTTCGTCCGCGAGCACCACACGCCGGGTCAGGTCGTGCTGGACGTGGCGGACGTGACCACCGACGACGTCACCGGGATCACCTTCCAGGTGCGGGCCGGTGAGGTCGTGGGCCTGGCCGGACTGGTCGGCGCGGGGCGTTCCGAACTGGCCCTCGCCCTCGCCGGTGACCGTCCCGTACACGCCGGCACGGTCACCGTCGACGGCAGCCGGCTGCACGGCGGCCGCCCCCGCGAGGCGATCCGGGCCGGACTCGGCCTCGCGCCCGAGGAACGCAAGGCACAGGCGCTGTTCCTGCAGCGGTCCATCCGCGACAACACCTCCGTCGTCGTCCTCGACCGGCTGCGCCGCTTCCGGTTCGTACGGCGCCGGGCCGAACGGTCGCTGGCCGAGGAGTACGCGCGCCGGCTCAGGGTCCGCGCCCCTTCGGTCGAGTCCGAGGCGCGCACCCTGTCGGGCGGGAACCAGCAGAAGGTCGTCCTGGCCCGCTGGCTGGCCCGCAGGCCGAAGGTGCTGATCCTCGACGAGCCGACCCGCGGCATCGACATCGGTGCCAAGGCGGAGATCTACCAGATCGTCGCCGACCTGGCCGCCGACGGGGTCGCCGTCCTCGTGATCTCCTCCGAGCTGCCCGAACTCCTCGGCCTGTCCGACCGGGTGATCGTCATGCAGGGCGGCCGCGTCACCGGCGAGCTCGACCGTTCCGCGGCCACCGAAGAAGCCGTCCTCTCCCTGGCCATGGCGGACGACCTGGCCGACACCGCATCCGGAGCCACCTCATGACCGTCACCGCCACCTCCGACCCGGCCCTCGAGGGCACACCCGACGGGGAGCGCCCGCCGCGCCGCTCCGGGCTTCTCGCCAGGGTCGGCGGTCAGAACCTCAGCCTGATCGGCGCCCTGATCGCCGTCCTCGCCCTGTTCGGCCTCCTCGACGACAACTACCTGAGCCTGACCAACCTCCAGGTCATCGCCGAGGCTGCGACCATCACCGGCCTGCTCGCCGTCGTCCAGACGGTGGTGATCATCGCGGGCGGCCTGGACATCTCGGTCGGCTCCCAGGTCGGTGTGGCCTCCGTGGTCAGCGCCATGGTGTTCACCAGTACCGGCTCCGACGCCCTCATCGGCATGATCGCCGCGATCGGCGTCGGCGTCCTCGTCGGCGTGCTCAACGGCCTGGTCATCGTCTACGGCCGGGTCAACCCCACCATCGCCACGCTGGCCGGACTCGCCGCCTACAAGGGCCTCGCCCAGCTGCTCTCCGACGGCCGCGCGCAGGGGTACGTCCTCAACGACGACTTCTTCGTGTTCCTCGGCCGGGGCAAGATCGCCGGGGTGCCGGCGATGGTGTGGATCCTGGTGCTCGTCGCGGTGGCGGTGCACGTCCTGCTCACCTACACCGACATCGGCCGCAACCTCTACGCCCTCGGCGGCAACGACACCGCAGCCCGGCTCGCCGGCATCCGGATCAACAAGTACCTGGTGTTCGTGTACGCCCTGATCGGGGTCGTCGCGGCCGTCGCCGGCATCCTGCTGACCGCCCGCACCGGCTCGGGCCAGCCCACCTCGGGCAGCGAGGGCCTGGAACTGAAGGCCATCACCGCGGCGGCCCTCGGCGGCTGTGCGCTGAAGGGCGGCCGGGGCGGCATCGGCGGCACCCTGCTCGCCGTCGCCCTCCTCGGCTGCCTGGAGAACGGCCTCACCGTCCAGGGCATCAACTCCTTCTGGCAGAACGTCGCCCAGGGCGCGCTGCTCGTGGTGGCTGTCGTCATCCAGCAACGCCGCAGCGGCGAACGGGCGGTGGGGTTGCCGGACTGACCCGGGCCTGCGAGGCGCCCGCGACATCCGCCGACATCCGCCCCGAAGGGCCGGGAGGTCCGGTTGCGCGCCACCCGGCGTGACCGGCCCTCCCGGCCCCCCCGGCGTCCCGGCAGGGCCGGCGGTCCACGGCCCGCGGCCCGTCCCGGCGCGGGGAGCCGTGGAAGGTCGGCCCTGCGGTGGGCGCACTCCCCCGTCGCGGGATGTTCACGCTCCCACGACCCGACGCCCCCTTGCCTGATTGTCATGGCATCGTCATGCTTTTCCTGCGGAGGAATCTACCCGCATAGACCCACTCCCCGGCTCCATCTGACAGGGCGACACCGACCACTCTCCCCCAGGAGGACCGATCCCCGTGAGACCTCGTTTCCCCCGCCGTCGCGGGCTCGGCGCCGTCGCGGCCTGTGTCGTCGCGCTGAGCGTCGGCCAGACCCTCACCGCGCTGCCGGCCACGGCCGCCCCCACGCCCGTCTCCGCCGTCGACGCGGCTCAGGACCGTGCCGCCCGGGCCGTCGCCGGCTCGCTCACGGACACCGCGTGGCGCGCCCGTGTACGTACGGCGGCGCTCAACTCGCCCGAGATAGCCATCACTTCGCTCGCCGGACAGGCGCGCGGCACGCTGCGGTCGACGCTGGCCGACGCCGACCGGCGGATCGCCGCCGCCAAGGGCCTCGACTCCAAGGCCGGTTCGCTGCTGCGGCTGCGCCTCGGGGACGACTCGATGCGCGCGGCCCTGGCCTCCGGGACCGTCCCGTGGGTGGCCGCGGCGACCACCGACGACGACCCCACCGTCACCGCCTACGACAGCCGCGGCCGGGCCCACGCGATCGACGCGCGCAGGCCGCCCTCCCACCCGGTGTACGTCGTGGACATCGACGCCTCCAAGGCCCTGGCCGCCGGACTCGACGTACTGAACGAGGAACTCGGCCGCCACGGCGTCGCGTCCACCGCACAGACTTCCCGGCGGACCCTGGGCGCGGCCGCGGCCGCCGGCTTCTGGACCACCCGCATCACTTCGGTCAGGCTGTCGAACGACGAGGAGCCCTGGATCAAGGGCGACGCCGAGATCTACACCCTCGTCACCGGCTTCGGCCTGGACGGCAAGGTCCGCGTCGACCCGGTCGACATGCCGTACCTCGACAACGACGGGACCGTCTACCGGCCGAACCAGATCCTCGTCAACTGGTCGAACTACAAGTACAACCTCGCCGACGCCGTGATGATGGAGGAGGACGGCAGCACCAACTACCGTGACCTCGCCAAGGCCATAGCCACCGTCCTGCTCACCATCGCCGACCAGGGCGCCTACGTCCCGCTCGTCAACGCCGTCCTGGACGCCATCCCCGACGACTGGTGGACGGACGACCCCGACTACGTCGACTCCTGGTACACCCTGGCCCGGGCCGACAACGGCACCCGCAACGGCGCCCGGGGCAACGGCTGGATGACCGTGGAACCGTACTTCGTGCAGGCGTTCTGACACCGCCGTAAGCGCGCGCGTCATGACGGCCGGCGGGTTCCCGGGTCCGCCGGCCCTCTCGGGTCTCCGCTCCGCACGGCATGGGGCGGGCCCGAGGGGGTGGGCCCGCCGCCGGATCGTGCGGGTCGGAAGTACCGGTTGCGTACCGGTCTCAGGAGCGGGCGCGGTTCACAGGCCGTACTCCCGGACGACCCGCCTGACCTGCGCGAACAGCATGCCCACGTTCACCGTCTTGCGGCACACCACCACCGCGACCACGTCCTGCTGATCGGTCATCCGCACGAACAGGTGCGTGAGGTTCTCACTGTTGACCAGGATCTCCTGGAAGAAGTGGTTGTCGCTGCTGATCCCGCGGCGCTCCTTGAAGACGTCCTCGATCATCACGACCGTGCGGCCCTGGAAGAGGTCGAGGGTCGCGCCGGCGAGCAGGTCGAGCACCTCGGGCGGGTGGTTGTCGACGGTCTCGTAGGACAGCAGCATGCCGGTCGACATGTCGACGACACCGGACGCGACGCAGTCGGGCGCGTCCGCGCGCAGTGACTTGACCAGACCCAGGATCTGGTCCGAGAATCCGGCGCCCATACGCTTGGTGGCCATCGGTCACACTCCCTCGGGGGCTTTGGCGGTGAGAATGTCGTCGATCCGGTCGAGGGTCGGCTGCGAGGCCCGGTGCAACCGGTCCACGTCCATGCCCTCGTCACCGAGGACGATCATCAGTGCGGTGTCGCCGACCGCGTACACCGCGGCGCAGCCGTGGCTGCCGTAGGTCACCGTCTGGCGCAGAGTGCCGCGGGCGCTCGCCTGTGTGGTGCGGCGCGCGAGTCCGAGCCCGGCCGCGGCGAGGGCGGCGAGGCCCTCCGGGTCGATGGCGTCGGCGGTGTCGGCCGCGATCAACAGCCCGTCGGCGGCGGCGACGGCGGTGTCGGTGATGCCGGTCACCCGTTCGCGCAGCCCGCGCATCTCCAGCGCGAGTGCTTCGTGGTTCATGTACTCAACTCTCCATTTGCTGATCGCGGTGCTCCGGCTGTTTCGGCACGCGGCGATCCGCGGTCCACAGGCGGAGGAACCCTTTCCAACTCGCCCCGTTCTGCTGCGGGGTGAGAGCTTCGGTGATGCCGCTCGCGCCGGGGGTGCGGCGGGGCAGGCTGACGGCTGCGGGCTCGGGCGGGGCCGACGGGCGTGGCGGGGGTGGCGGGGTTGGCGGGGGGTGCCGTACGGCGGTGTCCTCGGCGGCGGGCGGAGGCGGGGCCTGGAGCGGGATCGCGAGCGGGAGCGGGGTGAGGCCCGGGAGCGGCGTCGGGGCCGTGTTCAGGAGGGGGGCCCGGGTCGTGTTCACGTCCGGGAACGTTGCCGTGTTCAGGTCCCGGTCACGGTCCGGGAGGGGTGCCGTCCGTGGGCGCAGGTGGTGTACGGGCCGGTCGGCGGCCGGCAGCCGGAGCGGGACCGGGGAGTCCCCGTCGGCGCACTCCAGAAAGCCCTCGCCGAGCATGCGGGCCGTCTCGACGGTGACGGTGTAGACCCCACGGCCGGTACGGAAGGCGAGGTCACGGGTGGTCCGACGGCCGTCGGCGTGCAGCAGCAGCTCCTGCTGGAGGGAGCTGAGGCGGCGGCCCGGCGGGACGGCTCCGGGGAGGGGGCGTTCGCGGTCGGGGCGTACGGGGCACGGCAGGGCGTCGAGGGCGGTGACCTTGCGGGCGGCCTCCTGGAGCAGCCGGGCGGGAGGCTCGCCCCCGGCGACCGCGGCGGGCGGCGGACCGGCGGCCGGGGCGCGTTCGCAGCCGTCGACCCAGCCGGCGCTGATCGCGAACGCGGCGTCCTGCAAGGCCATCACGCACAGCACGCGCAGTTCGGCGGCTCCGGCGCAGCCCCGGGCGACCAGCCCGGCGGCCGGCCAGCGGGAGCCGCCCGCCTCGCGGACCAGTTCGGCCCACTGTTCGCCGTCGACCCGTCCGGTGCGCAGCAGCAGGGCCTCGGGGCCGGGTGCCCCGGGGCTCTCCGCCGCGACGACGAGCCCGTCGCGCAGATGGAAGGTGCCGCCGGGCGTTCCGGCGACCCGCAGCTCCCCGGTGAAGCCCTCGGTCCCGCAGGAGCCGAGTGCCTGCGTGAGCAGGTCGTGGCCGACCCTGCCGAGGGAATCCCGAACGCCCGCCATCGCTCCCCTTGGCATGTCGCACAAACGCCTGATGCGTCGCACTCAGGGGGGTAGGTGTATCAGCGCTTCGGCATATTCCGGAGCGTTCTGTCCCTAGCTGCCTGTTCCTGGCGGAAGTTGCCATGTCGCGTCGGTCAACTTCATTTGTTCGACGGCCATTTGAACGAACGATGTCGGGACGGGAGCGTCGGCCGGGCCGGTCGTGACCGGGCGGGGCAACGGCTATGCGCGGCCCGCGCGTTCCACCAGGACCCAGCCCGCCAGGACCATCGCCACGGCCGCCGGTGCGGTGACCTAGACCGCGACGAGGGTGGCCGTGTGGCCTTCCAGGAGACCGCCGAAGCCGGTCATCGACAGGCCGAGGACGCCGAGGAGCGCGAGGGTGATGCCCAGTGCGGCCAGGGGACCGCCGGTGTCGGCGGTCGGTCCGAGGGGCGCGGGCCGCTCGAAGCGGCGGAAGACCGACACCAGCAGCGCGGTGAGGGCGGCCGCGGCGGCCAGCCGCACCGGGGTCTGCGCCCACCAGGCGAGGCCGGCGGGCTCGGGCAGCCGTACGCCGAGCGCGAGGAGGGCCCCGTACACGCCCAGCATCGCCGTGAGATGCCACAGGAACGCGGTCATCGCGACCCCGTTCGCGGCGACCACCGCGCGCCAGACCCGGGCCCGCGCGGTGAACCTGGCGCCCGGCCCCTTCAGCAGCTCGACCGCGCCCACCAGCCACAGGCCGTGGCAGAGCAGGGCGAGCGTGGGCGGGGCCATGTTGGAGACCTTCTCGCCGGGCATGCCGACCATGGAGAGGGGATACGGGCCGAGGGCGACGAGCAGGGCGGCGCCCGCGAGGCCGGTCACGGCGAGGGCGAGGGGGCGGCGTATGCGGCCGTCGGCGCGCAGGAAGCCGAGCTGATGGACGGCGAGCCAGACGAGGGCGAAGTTGAGGAACTCGACGTACGGCACTCCCGCCGCGAACCGCAGGACGTCCACCAGTGCGGCGCCGGCGAACAGCGCGGCGAAGGCGCCCCAGCCCCATCGGCCGTGCAGACGCAGCAGCGGCGGGGTGAAGGCGACCATCGCCAGGTAGATGCCTATGAACCACAGCGGCTGGGTGACCAGGCGCAGCGCCGTGCCCGTCAATCCGCCGTCGGCGCCGAGCAGTTGGAGAAGCAGCGCGAGAAGGCCCCATACGCCGATGAAGACCGCCGTGGGGCGCAGCAGCCGCTGGAGCCGGGCCCGCAGGAAGGCCGCGTACTGCGGGCGCGACCGGTGGGCGAGGGCGTGCGAGAAGCCGCCGACGAAGAAGAAGACCGGCATGACCTGGAGGGCCCAGGTGAGGATCTGGAGGCCGGGCACGACGGCGAGGAGGTTGCCGACCTTCCCGTCGTCGGTGACGGCGGCCATCAGCCAGTGCCCCAGGACGACGACCGCGAGCGAGGCGACCCGCAGCAGGTCGACGTAACGGTCCCGGGACGCGGGGGTGGCGGCCGCGAGCTCCGCGGCGCTGGGGCGGCCGCTCGCGCGGCTTCCGATGGTGTGCATACCGGCACGGTGCCGTGGAGCGGGCGTCCGGCGTCAGCGCGCACGTACTCAACTCGCGTATGAGTACGTGCGGTCGGCCTCGGAGCGACGGCTCGGGCGCCTGGCGGGCCTCACGGCGGTGCAAGCGGTGGACGCGCCGCCCCCGCGCCGGTGCCCCCGAGCCGCCCGACCGCCCGCGCAGTCGGCCGAGCGCCGCCCGGCCGCACTTCCGTCCGAACGAGCGCCCGCGACCGACGCCCCGCCCGCAATCCGCGCTTGCGCATATCGCGCGTCTGCAATTATTGTTTAAGCACACTACGGGCTCACTCAACCAACACCGGACGAACCGAGCCCATGCCAATCACCTCTAGGAAAGGCGCCATGAGCACCACCGCTGTCGCCCCGCTGACCACCACGGACGCCGAGATCCTGGTCGCCGCCGCCCGCCGCGCCGCCGAGGTCGCCGGAGTGCCGGTCAGCATCACCGTCCTCGACGCCGGGGGACACCTGCTCGCCTTCCGCCGCGACGACCGGGCCGTCCTGATCTCCGGCGAGACCAGCACCCGCAAGGCCTACACCGCCCTCCAGCTCGACGCCGCGACCGCCGACCTCGTCGACGCCGTCCAGCCCGGCGCCCCGTTCCATACCCTGCCCACCGCGCTCGACCGGCCCCTGCTGTTCATCGCCGGCGGCGTCCCCGTCCACCGCGAGGGCCGCCTCGTCGGCGCGATCGGCGTGGGCGGCGGGGCCCCCGAGCAGGACCACGTCTTCGCCACCACCGCGCTCAAGGAACTCGCCTGATGCCCCGCTCACCGCAACAGGTCTTCACCGAACACGGCGCGCTGCACGGCACCGGAGACCTCGACCTGATCAGCCAGAACTACACCGAGGACGCCGTGTTCGTCACCCCCGAGGGCGTTCTCACCGGACGCCGGGGCGTACGGGAGGGCATCGGCCGCCTGCTGACCGACCTGCCCGGCGCCGAGTGGCGGCTGACGCGGCAGTTCGCCGGTGACGTGCTGTTCCTCCGGTGGTCCGCCAGGACCGCGACGCACGAGGTCACCGACGGAGTCGACACCTTCGTCTTCCGGGACGGCCTGATCGGCGCCCAGACCGTCCGCTACACCCTCACCCCGCGCACCAAGTGATCCACGAGAAGGAGCACCCGCACACCATGGCCCCCGCCACCGTCCCCACCGTCACCCTGAACAACGGCGTCGAGATCCCCCAACTCGGCTTCGGCGTCTTCCAGGTCCCCGACCCCCGGACCGCCGCCGCGGTCTCCACCGCGCTGGAGACCGGCTACCGCAGCATCGACACCGCCGCGATCTACGGCAACGAGGCCGGGGTCGGCCGTGCCCTCGCCGAGTCCGGGCTCCCCCGCGAGGACCTGTTCGTCACCACCAAGCTGTGGAACTCCGACCAGGGCTACGACGCCGCTCTCCGGGCCTTCGACACGAGCCTCGCCAAGCTGGGCCTGGACTACGTCGACCTCTACCTGATCCACTGGCCTGCCCCGGCCCGTGACCTCTACCGCGAGTCCTGGCGGGCCCTGGAGCGCCTCGCCCGGGAGGGCCGGATCCGCGCGGCCGGTGTCTCCAACTTCCAGCCCGCCCATCTGGAGCGGCTGCTGAAGGACGCCGAGCTGACCCCGGCCGTCAACCAGGTCGAACTGCACCCGGGGCTCCAGCAGGCCGAACTGCGCGCGTTCCACGCCGAGCGCGAGATCGCCACGGAGGCGTGGAGCCCGCTCGCGCAGGGCGCGGTCCTGGACCACCCCGTGGTCGACGGCCTCGCCGCCCGGTACGGCAGGTCACCGGCCCAGATCGTCCTGCGCTGGCACCTCCAGCTGGGCAACGTGGTCATCCCCAAGTCGGTCACCCCGGCCCGCATCCGTGAGAACTTCGACGTCTTCGGCTTCGAGCTCACCGACGAGGAGATGCGGGCGCTCGCGGGTCTCGACGGAGGCCGGCGCACGGGCCCGCACCCCGACGAGCTCAACTGACGGGCACCGCCCGCCCCGTCACTCCCCGGGGGCCCGCCCCGGCCGTGCGGGGTGACCGGCGGTCGGACGGACCGTACGACCGGTCACCTCCGGTGTACGCCGCCCGGCCGGTCACCCCGGGGCCGGAGAGGTCAGCGGCGGCGCCGCCAGAACGAGCCGTTGCCGATCTCGCGGGGTTCGATCGACCAGGCGCCGGGCGCGGTGACGACCAGCAGGCGAGGGCCCGCGGTCAGCGGAGCCGAGCCGCGGCCCTTGTCCCACCGGCTGAAGACGTCGTCGCGCTTGCCGTTGGGCCGTACGGCCTCGATCTCGAAGAAGCCGTCGCCGTCCTCGTCGCCCCGGGTCCGGATCGCCAGATCGACCGCGTCTCCCGTGTGCGCGACGACGTCGGGGCCGTGGCCCTCGATCCGGCCCTCGCTCAGCGTGCGGAGCGTGGAGACGGGGCGCACGGAGAGGGTCCAGTCGTCCTGGGTGAGGACGTGGAGACGCAGCGGGCCGTGGCCGTCGTGGTCCACCAGCGCGCGGGCGCGGAGATTCTCGATCCAGCTGAAGAGGACTTCCTTGTCCTTCTGGTTGCGGTGGTCCAGCGTGACGATCTCCGTGGCGCTGTCTCCCTCCTTCACCAGCTCGACCACCACGTACCCGGCCGTGATCGGCACGTCGACCCGGACGACCTCGTCGCCGCTGCCGCTCTGCTCGAAGTGCGGGAAGTCGGGCCCGAATTCGGCGGGGAGTCCGTTGCGCGGGGCTGCGGCACCGGCGGCCGCGGCGGGCGGGACCGGAGCGGCAAACGGCGACTGCGCGGCCGCGTCGGGCAGCGGCGCGAGCGCCGGGGCGGGCTGCGCGGCCGGGTACGGCGTTCCCGCTGCCGCGTCGGGCAGTGGCGCGAGCACCGGCTCCGGGAGCGGAGCCGGGACCGGCGCGGCCTGCGGAGCGGCGAACGCGGGTGGCTGCGGTGCCGGATACGGCGGCTGCACGGCCGCGTCGGGAACGGGTACGGGCGGTGTCACCGTGTCCGGCAGCGGTGGCGCCGGAGGCAGATGGCCGGGCACCGTGGGCGCGGTGCCCGGCGCCGCCGCAGGTTCCTCCGCCACGGTGAAGCCGAAGTCCCCCGCCAGTCCGGGCAGTCCGGACGCGTAGCCCTGTCCGACCGCGCGGAACTTCCAGCCTCCGTTGCGCCGGTAGAACTCGCCCAGCAGGATCGCCGTCTCGGTCGTCGCGTCCTCGACCTCGTACAGCGCCAGTTGGGCGCCGGTGGTGGCGCTCACGGCCTGCATGTACAGGTCCGAGACGTCCGCGAAGGTCCCGCCCTCGCACGACGCCGCCACCACGATCCGCTCCACGGACGCCTCGACGCTGCCGGGATCGATCTCCAGCCAGTCGGCGACGACACCGCCCTCGCCCTGTGCGTTGCCCAGCAGCTTCACGCCGCTCCCCTGGTGCACGGGCTGGTTGTAGAACACCAGGTCGTGCTGTCCCCGAACTCTGCCACTCGTGTCGACCAGCAGCGCGGCCGCGTCGACCTCCAACTGCCCCGGCCCCCCGGAGCGTCGGACGACGGCGACGCGCATCGGCTCGCCGCTGAGTGGAAGGTTCCCCCCTTTGATGATCTGCATGGAGGCATCCTGACATCCGTGTCCGGTGATCGACAGGGGCGTTCGCGAGGATGACGCCTGAGATGATCGTCGTCCGTGTCCGCCCGGCGAGGGAGTCCGCGCATGGCCGTCATCCACCACACCGTTCTGAAGCCGTCGAAGCTGGAGCTGCTCGAGACCTGGCTGCCGACCCGTTCCTGGTATCGAGGCGGTGCGCGGCCGCAGTTGGCGAAGGCCGGGGGCTTTCGGCTGGACGATCCCGAGGGCGAGGTGGGGATCGAGTTCATGGTGGTCACCGACGTGTCGGGACCGGAGCCGGCCGCCCTGCTGGTGCCGCTCACCTATCGCGGCGCACCGCTGGAGGGGGCCGAGCAGGCCTTGGTCGGCACCATGGAGCACGGCGTACTGGGGCGGCGATGGGCCTACGACGCCTGTCAGGACCCCGTGGCGGTCGCCCAGTTGACGGCGCTGATCGAGGGACGCGCACAGGCCCAGGACCAGAACGTCACCGACGCCCCCGACCGAGAGGTCACCGTCTCCTACACGGGCGAGCGGCACCTCCCCGCGGAGTTCACCGCGCTGGACGACGAGGAAGGCACCCGCCTGGTCGCTCCGGACGGCACGTCCCTACGTCTCCACCGGGTTCTGCGGCCCGTCGGGGACGGCCCCGATCTCGCATCCCTGGGCGCGATCGGACACATCGACGGCCTCTGGCAGACCCCGGACGGCACCCGGGTCCGAGGCTTGTTCGCCGTGCTGCACTCAGCCTGAACGCACGGCGCCAGGCTCACTCGTTGCACACGAATTCAGGGTCGCGCAGCGTGGACGACGCTCAACTCTGTTTTCTGGAGGAATCGTTGAACAACCACATCTCTTGGTGGAGGAGCCGCGTGCGGCGCCTGCGGGCGTAGTGGCTCCCCCCATTGCCGGAACTCTCTCACCGAGCCGAACCCTCGCTCAGGTGTGCCCTCTTTCCGGCAAGTGGTCGTTCAACGGAGGTTCCTGTCATGTCGACGTCCGTCGTCGGCGGCATGCCGCTGCTCTCGGCAGCGGGCGCCGGCGCTTCTGCCCTCGTGCTGAGTTTCGGTGCCGGTATCGGCGCCGTGACCTACGTCAGGCACGGCGGCCAGGCCGGGGTCGAGGGCGGTCCCGGTCGGGCCGCCCTCGTGCTCCCCCGGTCCGGCTGGGCTCAGCAGCCGCCGCAGTTGTAGTAGGTGACGTCCCAGTGGTTGCCTTCGTCGGCGTAGATGTTGCCGGAGCCGGAGCGCCATTGCGGGGCACCGTCGCCGCGCACGCCGATGTAGGTGAACGTGTTCTTGATGTAGTTGCCGACGCAGGTGTACTTGGCGTAGTCGAGCTTGTAGCCGTTCCAGTGCGAGTACGTCCCGGAGGCGTGGCCGGTCTCGGTGCCGCCGGTGATGTTCAGGGCACAGCCGCTGGCGCGCTTGAGGGTCTGCGCGCCCTGGGCGGTGGCCAGGTTGAGCTGGTCGAAGGACGTACAGGTGGCGATGTTGCGGTTGGAGCAGTTGCCCGACGACGACCAGGTGATGCCGACCTGGCTGAACATCGAGGTCGCGGTGGCGTGCGAGATCTTGGTGACGGCGAAGGCCTCGCCCGCCGTGCCGACGACGGCGGCACCCGGGGCGATGACGAGGGCGAGGGCGGTCAGGACCGAGCGGAGCTTCAGGGCCTTGATGGCCTTCATGTGGGGACCTTCCTGCGGTGGGCCTTGCTTCCGGTAGGGCGGCTGTGCAGGCGGTGCAGGATGATGGTGCCGGGGTCTACGCGCGTTGGCCAGAGGACAGAACGGAAACCCGGATTCCCGATGCACACGGGCGTCCCGGCCACCGCGGTGCGGGGCCGGGACGCCTGCTCCCTGCTCGGTTCCGTCAGCCGCCCGTCCCGCCGCCGAAGAAGCCGCTGTCGTCGCCGGGATCGCCGCCGGGATCGCCGACGGCCTCCGTCTCCTCGGGCGGGACCTCGGGGTCGACGGCCTCCTCGGTGGGCTCGACGATCACGGAAGGATCGTCCGTCGGGACGAGCACGTCCGTGGCCGCCACCACGAGGGTCACCACCGAGTCCGGTGGGGCCGGTTCGCCGGGCTGCGGGCTCTGACCGACGACCGTGCCGGGCTCGGCCCCCTCGGACACCTCCTCGGTCGTCTCGACCACCAGGCCCTGAGCCTCCAGGAGTTGGCGCGCCTCGTCGGCCGGCATGCCGGTGAGGTCGGGGAGCACGGCGGGTTCCGTGGTCTCCCCGGGCGACGGCTCACCGCTCGGCACGTCGATATCCGGATCCGGTACGACCTCGTCCTCGGTGCCGTCGGAGCCGGCCTCGCGGGCCAGCCCGGCGTCCGGGTCCTCGACGTCGACCAGTTCGTAGACCTCCACCGGCTTCTCCTCCGGCGCGGGCTTCACCTTGGTCATCTTCTTGTCGTCGTAGGACGCCCACCGCTTGTTGTCGCCGTCGAACTCCACCTTCGCCTCGTCGATGTCCTTGTCGTACGCGGCGAGCGGGTTCCCGCAGCTGCACTGCACGGCGGGCCGGCCCAGTTCGTCGACCAGGACGGCGATGCCCGCTTCGAGCAGCGCGTAGAACGCCTTGGCCTTCCCCTTCTTGTAGTCGTGGTTCTTGACGAGCGTGTCGCCCCGCAGCAGTACGGGCGTCAGCTTCCTGACGAAGCCGGCGATCTCGTCGACACCGCCCAGCCCCTGTACCGCGGCCCACTCCTCGGCCTTGCGGCGGTTCTCCGGCTTCAGCAGGAAGTCGGAGAGCCTCGCCTTGTCGCAGCGGCTGGCGTCCTTGGTCCCGCCGTACAGGCCGGGCTCGTCGCCCTGTATCTCGCCGCCGATACGGCTGATCCCCTCGGCCAGGGCGAAGTCCGCCCCGAGGCCGAGCGCCTTCTTGAAGAACGGTGACGCCGTCGGCACACCGCGGGCGACGGCCCGTACGGTGGTCTTGGCGGCGAAGGCACATCCCGTCGTCATCAGGCCGAGGACGGCCAGTGCGACCGCGAGCGCGACGAACACGCGCCCGCTCCCCCGTGTGCGTGTCATGGTCGTGACTCTGCTTCCTTCCGGACGCGGACGCACCCGCCGGGCGGCAAGCGCGCTCACACCAGTGTGGAAGCACGGGGGGCACGGCACATCCGTGCCCACACGGGTCCGCGGGATGGGCAACTGTCGTGCGGGCACGGTCGGTTCGGGTCGGGCGGACGGCTCAGTCCACGTCCTCCAGATACATCAGCACGGCCCGTACCCGGCGGTCGTATGTCTCGCTCTCCTCCGGCGGCAGTCCGAGGCGCCCGAAGATAGTGCTGATGTGGTCCTCGACGGTCCGCTTGCTGACCAGAAGCTTCGCGGCGATCGCCGAGTTGGACAGTCCCTGCGCCATGAGATGCAGGACGTTGAGGTGCTGCTCCGTCAGCCCGGCGAGCGGCCCGCGTCCTCGCGCAGTGCTGTGGACGGCCTCCCGGATCTCCGGGTCGATCCGGTACCCGCCGGCCGCGACGCTGTGCACGACGTCGGTGACGAAGTCCGGCCCGATGACCCGCCACTTCAACTGGTAGCCGATACCGCCGGCTTCGGGCGAGCCGGGCCCGGGTCCGGCGTCGAGGAGCGGGCGCAGATGGGTCAGTTCGACGTGTTTGGAGAGCAGCAGGATGCCCACGCCGGGGCGGGTGCGGCGGATCTCCACGGCCGCCTGGAGGCCTTCGAGGCGGTGAGTGGGCGGCATCCTGATGTCGATGACGGCGAGGTCGGGCAGCGGCTCGGTGACCGCGGCCAGCAGCCCGCCCGCGTCGCCGGCCCGGGCGACGACCTTGTGTCCCGCGTACTCCAGGAGAGCTCCGAGGCTGTCCAGATACTCGGAGTCGTCGTCGGCGAGCACGATGCGCAACGCCCTGCTGGGCTTCCAGTCGATCCGTTCCCCGGTCATGCCGGCGCGCCCCCTTCGCTCGCGGCCGCCTCCTCGGCCACGGGCAGCGTGACCAGGACCTCCGTGCCCTCGCCGGGGCGGCTGTGTACGGTCAGTTCGCCGTCGTAGGCGGAGACCCGGTGGCGCAGTCCCAGCAGTCCGGTGCCGCCCGCCGCCGGGTCGGCGCCGCCCACGCCGTCGTCGGTGACGGTCAGCCTCAGGACGCCGTCACGGTGCCGGAGTTCGACGCGGACCGTCTCGGCGTCGGCGTGCTTGAGCACATTGCTGAGCGCCTCCTTCACGACGTAGTACACGGTCAGTTCGACCGCGGGCGGCATGCCGGGCGGCACGGCCACTCGGATGTCCACCGGCAGGGGGAGGTCCGCGGCGAGCGAGCGCAGGGCCGCGGCCAGCCCCACCTCGCCGAGCACCGCGGGGTGGATGCCACGCGCCGCGACGCGCAGTTCGGCGTGGCCGCGGTCCAGGGTGGCGAGGGCCTTGTCGAGCAGGGCGGCGAGTTCCGGGCCGTACGCCGTTCGGTCGCTCAACCTCCGGCGGACGAGGTGGAGTTGGAGTCCCAGGTTGACGAAGCTCTGCTGCGCTCCGTCGTGCAGGGAGCGTTCCACCAGCTGCCGTTGCTCGTCACCGGCCTCGACGACACGTCGGCGGGACCGGCGCAGTTCGGCGATCAGGGCCTGGTTGTCGAGCTCCAGGGCCGCCGCGGAGACGACCGCCTCCAGGACGTGACGGTCCTCGCGCAGCGCGGGGTCGTGGACGAGGACGCCGACCCGGCGCCCGTCGCGTTCCAGTGGGCTCGTCCAGGCTCCGGGTGCCGGGGTCAGCGGGCCGCCGTCGACGTCGGCGTATCCCTCGCCGTCGGGTGCGGGGAGGCCCAGCCGGACGGAGGGGTCTCCCAGGCTCTGCGCGAGGGCGGCGCGCAGCGCCGTGTGCGAGGGCAGCGGCAGCCGGCGCAGCAGTTCGGCGACGGCGGTCCTGCCGAGCCGGACGCGCCAGACACCGGCCAGGAAGGCGAGCGGCAGCAGCAGTACCGCCAGATGGACGACCGCGATGAGCGGGGTGTGCGACCAGGCGCGTCCTGCGCCGAGTGCCGCGTCGAGCCCGGACGCGAGGCCGCCGACCAGGCCGACGGCGAGGACCGGCGCGAGTTCCCGGCGGTAGGGCCGGGACGCGGCGGCCCAGCGCCGGGCGAGGACGACGACCGCGGCCGCGCTGAGGGCGAGTTGCACGGCGTCGGTGATCTGCCGCAGTTCCCACACGGGGTGCACCAACAGCAGATTGCGGGTGACGGAGGCGTGGAAGGGCACGGTGGCCGGCTGGAGCACGAAGGCCGTCGCACAGCCCGCGATCAGCAGCGCCCGGTCCACCCGTGCGCCTACCGGGCCGTCGTCCTCCCGTGTGCGGAGTCTGCCGTACGGGAACACGAGCAGCAGCGGGACGACGAAACCGGTGGCCGCGGAGCGCAGGAACAGGCCCACGGTGTGCACGAGCGGGTCGGTGGAGATCTGGAGGTCCTCCGCGAACCAGCCGACGCCCACGAGCAGCATCAGCAGTCCGACCACGTTGCCGGGCCTGCGCCACCGGGCGAGCAGCCCGGCCGTCAGACAGAGCCCGCCGACGGCAGCGGAGAACAGGGTCGACGTCGAGTCGGCGTGCCGGTCGGGCGCGGTGACGACGAGCACGAAGACCCCGAACGCCCCGCCGGCCAGGGCCAGTACGACGGCCGAGCGCCGCCGTGCGAAGCCGTCGACCGGCGCCCTGCTCGGTCTGCCGAGGTGTGCCGGTGCCTGCGGGACCAGGGCGGGCGATGCGGCCCGGGACACCGGGCGGGCGGTTGCCCACATCACCGTCCCTCCCCCATGACGGCCGGATACGGACGACCGTGATCACTCCGTGGTCGTCCGCGCGCACTCACCGTACGCGATGGTGCCGGTCTCGTCCCGGGGTGTGGGGAAATATGAACGAGAGTCAGGTGCGGGCGGCCCGTCCTGCGCCGGAGCCTGGCCAAGTCGGCTTCGTGGAAAGCGCTTTGACCGTCGGGCGGCGGGGGGGGGGGGGGGGGGGGGGGGGGGGGGGGGGGGGGGGGGGGGGGGGGGGGGGGGGGGGGGGGGGGGGGGGGGGGGGGGGGGGGGGGG